>JBKPAS010000118.1:0-7989 GCA_046744265.1 Actinomycetota bacterium | reverse complement strand
GACGCATCGTCGGCAGCGTCAGATGTGTATAAGAGACAGCCGCCAACCTGCCGCCCCGGGTGGCGGGACACGCGCCCGACGAGGTGCTGCGACGCCTCGAGCTGACCGTCGGGCGGCGGCTCGACGGGCTGCTCCAGGGCGACTACCGGGGCCTCGTTCCGGGCCACGGCAGCGAGGCGGGCGAGACCCGGCTGTACACGGCGGGCGACGACGTCCGCCGCATCGACTGGAACGTCACCGCCCGCATGCAGCAGCCGCACGTCCGGGAGACGGTCGCGGACCGCGAGCTCGAGACCTGGCTGCTCGTCGACCTGTCGCCCAGCATCGACTTCGGGACCGCGCTGTGCACCAAGCGCGACCTGGCCGTCGCCGCCGCCGGGGCGGTCGCCTTCCTGACCGGCCGGTCGGGCAACCGGGTGGGCGCCCACATCATCACGGGCCGGGGCGTCGAGACGGTCCCGGCGCGCAGCGGCGAGGTCCACGTGCGAGCGCTGATGCACAAGGTGATCGCCGCCCCCCAGGGCGACGGCGGCGGCACGACCGACCTCGACGCCGGCCTCGCCCGCCTGGCCACGCTGCGGACCCGGCGGGGGCTGGCGGTGCTGGTCTCCGACTTCATCACCGCCTCGCCGATCGAGCCGCCCTGGCAAGGGACGCTGCGCATGGTCGCCGCCCGCCACGAGACGCTGGCCGTCGAGGTCGTCGACCCCCGCGAGCTCGAGCTGCCGGACGTGGGCGTGATGATCGTCGTCGACCCCGAGACCGGCGACAGCCGCGAGGTGAACACCGGCAGCGCGGAGCTGCGCCGCCGGTACGCCGAGGGCGCCCGGGCCCAGCGCGAGGCCATCGCCCGGACGCTGCGCAGCGTCGGCACCGACCACCTCATGCTGCGGACCGACCGCGACTGGCTCGTCGACCTGGTCCGCTTCGTGGCCCTGCGGCGCCGCCGCATCGACCACCTCCGCCGCGCCCGAGCCGGAGCCGGCCAGTGAGCTTCCAGGTCGCGTGGCGGCTGTGGCTGTTGGTGACTGTGGGCGTGCTGGCCGGCGCCTGGGTGGCGGCGGCCCGGCGCAAGCGGCGCGACGCCCTGCGGTTCACCAACGTCGGGCTGCTCGACGTCGTGGCGCCACGCAAGCCGACGTGGCGCCGCCACGTCCCGCCGATCCTGTTCCTCGCGGCGCTCACCGCCCTCATCTTCGGGTTCGCCAAGCCGGTGCGGGCGGTGCAGATCCCCGACGAGCGCGCGACGATCATGCTGGCCGTCGACACGTCCCTGTCGATGCAGGCCGAGGACGTCGCGCCGTCCCGACTAGCCGCGGCGCAGGAGGCCGCCAACCACTTCGTCGACGAGCTGCCCGAGGGCATCGACCTGGGGCTGGTGTCGTTCAACGGGGCGGCGACCGTGGCGGTCGCACCGTCAGAGGACCGCGACGCCGTGCGCAACGCGATCGACGGGCTCGAGCTGGGCGAGGCGACCGCCATCGGCGAGGCCATCTACGCCAGCCTCGACGCGATCGAGGCCGCACCCGGGGGCGAGAACGGCGAGCCGCCCCCGGCCCGCATCGTGCTCATGTCCGACGGCGAGACCACGGTCGGGCGGCCCAACGAGGAGGCCGCCCAGGCCGCCGCGGAGGCCGCCGTGCCCGTCTACACGATCGCCTTCGGCACGCCCGACGGCGTGATCACGGCCGCCGACGGGCTGGTCCAGCCCGTGCCCGTGGCACCCGGCCCGCTGCGGGACATCGCCGAGACGACGAACGGCCAGGCGTACGAGGCCGACTCGTTGCCCCAGCTCACCGCCGTCTACAACGACATCGGCAGCGTCGTCGGCTACCGCGACGAGGACCGCGACGTCAGCGGCTGGTTCGTCGGGTTCGGGGTCCTGCTGCTGGCCGCGGCCGGCGCCGGCTCCCTGGTCTGGAACCAACGTTTGCCGTGACGGCGCCCGACGGCGGAGGAACCCCAACGCTCTAGGCTGGGACGACCATGTTCGAATCGCTTTCCGAACGCTTCGAGGGCATCTTCCAGCGTCTGCGCAGCAAGGGAACGCTGCGCGAATCCGACGTCGACGAGGTGCTGCGTGAGATCCGCATCGCGCTCCTCGAGGCGGACGTCAACTTCGTGGTCGTCAAGGCCATGCTCGCCCGCATCCGCGAGCGGGCGGTCGGCGAGCGCATCCACGAGGCGCTGAACCCGGCCCAGCAGGTCGTCAAGCTGGTCAACGACGCGCTGGTCGAGGCGCTCGGCGGCGAGACGATGCGCATCACGTACGCCTCGCGGCCACCGACCGTGGTCCTCATGGCCGGCCTGCAGGGCTCGGGCAAGACGACGGCGGCGGCCAAGCTGGCCCGCTGGTTCCGCCAGCAGGGCCGGAGCCCGCTGCTCGTGGGGGCCGACCTCCAGCGGCCGGCCGCCGTCGAGCAGCTCCGCACGCTGGGCGGGCGGGTCAACACGCCGGTGTTCAGTCAGCCGGGCGACCCGGTGGCCACGGCCAAGGCCGGCGTCGACGAGGCCCGCCGCCTCGGTCGCGATATCTGCATCGTCGACACCGCCGGCCGCCTCGCCATCGATGTCGAGATGATGGACCAGGTCGGCCGCATCTCCCAGGCCACCGAGCCCGACTACACGTTCCTGGTCGTCGACGCCATGACGGGGCAGGACGCCGTCACCGTCGCCGAGTCGTTCGACGCCACCCTGGCGCTCGACGGCGTGATCCTCACCAAGCTCGACGGCGATGCCCGGGGCGGCGCGGCGCTCTCGGTGAAGGAGGTCGTCGGCAAGCCGATCGCCTTCGCGTCGACGGGCGAGAAGGTCGACGACTTCGACCTGTTCCACCCTGACCGCCTGGCCGGACGAATCCTCGGCATGGGCGACGTGCTCACCCTCATCGAGAAGGCCGAGCAGGTCTACGAGAAGGACCAGGCCGAGCAGGCCGCGGCCAAGCTGGTCGAGGGCCGGTTCACGCTCGAGGACTTCCTCGACCAGCTGCAGCAGGTCCGCAAGATGGGCCCTCTGCAGAACCTCATGGGGATGATGCCCGGGGTTCCCAAGGAGATGCGCAACACCGAGATCGACGAGCGCCAGGTCGGGAAGGTCGAGGCCATCATCCGATCGATGACGCCGCCCGAGCGCATCGACCCCACGATCATCGACGGCTCGCGGCGCACGCGCATCTCCCGGGGCAGTGGCACCCAGCCGTCCGACGTCAGCCAGCTCATCAAGCAGTTCCGCGAGATGCAGAAGCTGATGAAGCGCATGCCCGGCCTGCCCGGCATGAAGGCCGGGCGGGGCAAGAAGGGCAAGAAGGGCCGCAAGGGCGGCGGCCGGGTCACGCCCCCCGGTGGCGGCCGCGTGACTCCCAAGCAGCCTTTCACCTTGCCCGGCCTCAAGTAGGCTGATCCACCCCGGCTTGAATTCGGCGTGCCGGGCGCGCGCATCATCTTCGGTCGCGCCCGGCGCCCACCACACGAAAGAAGAGACCCTTGGCCGTCAAGCTCCGCCTCATGCGGATGGGTAAGAAGAAGCAGCCGACCTACCGCGTGGTCGCAGCCGACTCCCGGTCGCCCCGCGACGGGCGGTTCATCGAGATCGTGGGCGTCTACGACCCGCGGCGCGACCCGTCGACGATCCGCATCGACAACGACAAGGCCGTCGACTGGCTGCGCAAGGGCGCCAAGCCGACCGAGTCGGTCCGCAAGCTCCTCGAGATCTCGGGCGCGTGGGAGGCGTTCAGCGGCGAGGTGCCGTCCCGCCCGACCGCGGCTGCGGGCGCCGGCAGCGGCGGCGCCAGCGCCAAACCCGCCAAGTCCGCTAAGGGCGCCCGGTGACCGACACCGCCAACTTCGCCGAGCCGTCGACGGCCGTCCCGACCGCCCACGCCGTGCTCGAACACCTGGTCACCTCGCTGGTGGAAGACCGCGAGGCCGTGACGATCGAGGTCGGCCAGGGCCGGTCGCTGCCCCGCCTGACGGTGCGCGTCGGCCCCTCCGACATGGGCCGGGTCATCGGCAAGCGGGGGCGGGTGGCGCAGGCGATCCGCACGGTGGTGCGGGCGGCAGCCGTGCGCGACGGCACCGACGTCGAGGTCGAGTTCGAAGATTGACCCTGCTCGAGGTCGGGCGCATCGGCCGGCCGCACGGGGTGCGGGGCGAGGTACTGGTCCGGCTAACGACCGACCGGCACGAGCGGCTCGCACCCGGCTCGGTCCTGCAGTCCGACGCCGGCGAGTTGGTGGTGACGGCGTCCCGGCCCCACCAGGACCGCTGGATCGTGTCGTTCGAGGGCCGCGACCGTCGCGAGGCCGCCGAGGCGCTGCGGGGCCAGGTGCTGCGGGCGGAGCCGCTGGACGACCCCGACGAGCTCTGGGTCCACGACCTGGTCGGGTCGACGGTGGTGACGGCCGGGGGCGGCGAGCCGGTCGGGACGTGCGTCGCCGTGGTCGCCAACCCCGCGTCCGACCTGCTCGAGCTGGACACCGGGGCGCTGGTGCCGGTCGTCTTCGTCGTCGACCACCGCGAGGGACGGGTGACGATCGACCCGCCCGAGGGCCTGTTCGACCTGTGACGGGCTGACGGTTCCGTGCGCATCGACGTTTTCACGATCTTCCCCGGCATGGTCGAGCACTTCACCGACCAGAGCCTGGTCGGCAGGGCCCGGGCCGGGGGCACGCTCGACATCCGCGTCCACGACCTGCGGTCGTGCGCCACCGACCCGCACCGGTCGGTCGACGACGCGCCGTTCGGCGGCGGCGCCGGCATGGTCCTCATGCCCGATCCGCTGTTCGCGGCGGTCGAGTCGGTCGTCCCGCCCCGCCCGCTCTACTACCTGAGCCCGGCCGGGCGGCGGTTCGACCAAGGCGTCGCCCGCGAGCTGGCCGGGCTCGACGGGTTCAGCCTGCTGTGCGGGCGGTACGAGGGCGTCGACGAGCGGGTCCGCCAGCACCTGTGCGACGGCGAGCTGTCGATCGGCGACGTGGTCCTGGCCGGCGGCGAGGTGGCGGCCATGGTCGTGATCGAGGCCGTCTGCCGGCTGGTGCCCGGGGTCATGGGTAACCAGGCGTCGGCCGAGGACGAGTCGTTCAGCTCGGGCCTGCTCGAGTACCCGCAGTACACGCGCCCGGCCGTCTTCCGGGGGTGGGAGGTGCCCGACGTGCTGCGATCGGGCGACCACGGCCGCGTCGCCCGGTGGCGCCGAGCCCAGGCGCTGCTGCGGACCCTGCGGCACCGGCCGGACCTGATCGACGCCCGCGGCGGCCTCACCGACGAGGAACGGGCCCTGATCGACGAGTTGGGGCAGCGCGACTGAGTGCCGCTGACCTGGGCTTTGTACCATTCCTCGGAACGGGGCTAGCATCGTACGTCCGCCTCTACGACGCCCTCCCCCGGAGCGACGCGCCATGCATTCCACCGATCTCGTCGATCAGACCAGCCTGCGCACCGACGTGCCTGCATTCGCTCCGGGCGACACCGTCAAGGTCCACGTGCGCGTCGTCGAGGGCCAGAAAGAGCGCATCCAGGTGTTCCAGGGCGTCGTGATCGCCCGCTCGGGCTCGGGCGTCCGCGAGACGTTCACGGTCCGCAAGGTGAGCTACGGCGTGGGCGTCGAGCGCACGTTCCCCCTTCATGCGCCGACGATCGCCAAGATCGAGGTCGTCACTCGGGGCGACGTGCGGCGGGCCAAGCTCTACTACCTCCGCGACCGCATCGGGAAGGCCGCGAAGGTCAAGGAGAAGCGCGAGGGCTGATCGCCCTCGGGCCGGTCTCATGCCGGCTTCGTCCGGCCGACAGCTAGGGTGCGGCCAATGAGCAGTGAGGACCTCGAGCGTTACGAGGCCGACATCGAGCTCCAGCTCTACAAGGAGTACAAGGACGTCTGTCCGATGTTCTCCTACGTCGTCGAGACCGAGCGACGTTTCTACCTCGCCAACGAGGTCACGCAGACCGTGCGCGAGCAGGGCGGCCGGGCCTTCATCGAGCTCGAGCTGACCGATGCGTGGGTGTGGGACATGTACCGCACCAGCCGGTTCGTCCAATCGGTGCGCATCGTCACGTTCAAGGACGTGAACGTCGAGGAGCTCCCCAAGAACGATCTCTGACACCTGGGGAGGGTGGGCCGTGCCGGCGGGTCACCATCAACGTCTCGGGTCGCGGGGCGAGGCCCTGGCGGCCGCCTGGTACGAGGCCGCCGACTATGAGGTCGTCGCCCGCAATTGGCGGTGCCGCGAGGGCGAGATCGACCTGGTCGTGCGGCGCCCGGGCGAGATCGTTTTCTGCGAGGTCAAGACCCGCACGTCTGACCAGTTCGGCGTGCCGGCCGAGGCGGTCACGGTGGCGAAGCAGCGCCGGCTTCGGGTGCTGGCGGCCCGGTTCCTGGCTGAGTTCTCTTGTTCTAGTGGGGCGGGCAGCCAGGTGCGCTTCGACGTCGTGAGCGTGGTGGGTGGCCGGGTGCAGGTGATCGAGGCGGCGTTCTGAGCGCGTCGGCTCAGCCGACGGCGGCCCAGATCACGAGGGCGGCGCAGATGACGACGGCGGCGGCGACCATCACGTAGTCGGCGGGGGAGCGGCGGTGCTGGCGGAAGGGGTTGAAGCCCACGAACCCAGTATTGCCCCTGTCGCCGTTTCGGCGGCGAGGCCGGCCCAAACCGTCACACCCCCTGTGCTAGGGTGACGGCACGTTTCGGTGTCCGCCGGGGCACGAGAAGCAGGTTCGGTGCGCCTCAGAGCCACCTCGCGATCCGCGATCCGCTCTCCGTGAGGAGGCCCTGCTGTGCACGCTTCCGTCCCCTCGGCGACCCTCCTCGGCGTCGACGGCCGACCCGTCCGCGTCGAGGTGCATGCCTCCCCCGGGCTCCCCGGCTTCACCATCGTGGGGCTGCCCGACACGACCTGCCGCGAGGCCCGCGACCGCGTGCGGGCCGCCCTGCTGTCCAGCTCGCTCGTCTGGCCGTCGTTGCGCGTCACCGTCAACCTGGCGCCGCCCGCCCTCCGTAAAGCCGGGGCGGGCCTCGACCTCGCCATCGCGGTCGGCCTGCTGGTCGCCAGCGAGCAGCTGCCGTTGCGTTGCCTCGACGACCGAGCGTTCCTGGGTGAGCTGGGCCTCGACGGGTCGATCCGGGCCGTGCCCGGCGCGCTGCCGCTCATCGACGCGCTCGTCGAGCCCGAGGTCATCGTGCCCGAGGCGTGTGCGGTCGAGGCACAGCTGATCGGGCGGCACCGCATCAGACCGGTCGCCACGCTCGTCGAGTTGGCCGCGGCGCTGGCGGGCCTCGCGCCGTGGCCCGAGCCGCCGGCGCTCGAGCCCCCACCGGCGCCACCACCCGAGCCCGACATCGCCGACGTCCAGGGCCAGCCGGCGGCCAAGTTCGCCCTCGAGGTCGCCGCTGCCGGTGGCCACCACATGCTGCTCGTCGGGCCGCCCGGCGCCGGCAAGACCATGCTTGCCCGCCGCCTCGCCGGCCTACTGCCCGAGCTGTCGCCTGCCGAGGCGCTCGAGACGACTCGCATCCACTCGGCCGCCGGCGTGTCGCTGCCGGCCGGCGGGCTGGTGCGGTGGCCGCCGTTCCGGGCGCCCCACCACGGCGCGTCGGCCGTGTCCCTCGTGGGCGGCGGGTCGAGCGCCATGCGCCCGGGTGAGATCTCGCTCGCCCACAACGGCATCCTGTTCTTGGACGAGTTGGGTGAGTTCGACCCGACGGTGCTCGACAGCCTGCGCCAACCGCTCGAAGAGGGGGTCATCCGGGTGGCCCGGGCGGCGGCGAAGGTCACGTTCCCGGCCCGGGTCCTGCTGGTCGCGGCGATGAACCCGTGCCCGTGCGGGCGGGGTGGGGCGGCCGGCGCCTGCCGGTGCTCGGCTGCAGCCCGTTCCCGCTACGTCCGGCGCCTGTCCGGGCCGCTGCTCGACCGGTTCGACCTGCGCGTCGAGGTGGCCCGGCCCGACGTCGCCGAGCTGCTCGCGTCCGTGTCGGGCGAGGCGAGCCGCGACGTGGCGGCC
>JBKPAS010000015.1:0-10955 GCA_046744265.1 Actinomycetota bacterium | reverse complement strand
CTCCAGGACCGGCTCGGCACGTCCGAGGGGATACCGAACACATGTACCCCTTTGCCAACAGAAGGGTGGGTGCCGGATGGCGACGCAACGCCGCTACCCTCTGCGGCCGTGAGCCTCATCACCCCGACCGCCCAGAACGGCACGCTCGTCAGCCCCACGCACGACATCTTCAACCGCCTCCTGCGCGAGCGCATCATCTTCCTCGGCACCGAGGTCGACGACGACATCGCCAATGTCGTCTGCGCCCAGCTGCTGCACCTGGCTGGTGACGATCCCGAGCGGGACGTGTGGGTGTACATCAACAGCCCCGGCGGCTCTGTCACGGCGGGCATGGCCATCTACGACACCATGCAGTTCATCGAGCCCGACGTGGCCACCGTGTGCATGGGCCTCGGGGCCTCGATGGGGCAGTTCCTGCTGTGCGCGGGCGCGAAGGGCAAGCGCTACGCGCTGCCGCACGCGCGGATCATGATGCACCAGCCCTCGGGTGGGTTCCGGGGGCAGGCGGCCGACATCGCCATCCAGGCCGAGCAGCTGCTGTACGTGAAGCAGCTCATGGCCGAGCGCATCGCCTATCACACGGGTCAGGACGTCGAGCAGATCCAAGCCGACTTCGAGCGTGACCGGTGGTTCACGTCCGAGCAGGCCAAGGACTACGGCATCATCGACAACGTGATCGTGAAGCGCGGGGAGATGCTCTGAGTGTGACGGTCTGAGGGGGCCCCGGAGGGCCCCCTCGTCAGGCGTCCGGTGTCTCGCCCGGCGTCTCGTCCGGCGGGTCGGACGAGCCCTTCTCCTGGCTGCCGCCCTGGTCGCCGCCGATCTTCTCGACGGCCCGGTGGGCGGCGTCCTGCGCTTTCTCGATCTTGTCGGTGTACTTGCCCTTGGTCTTGTCGTCGACGAAATCGGCGGCCTTGTCGATGCCGCCTTCGATCTTGTCGGCGTTCTCTTCGACCGCGGTCTTCGCCTTGCCCGTCAGGCCCTTGGCGAGGTCCTTGGCCTTGTCGAGGAAACCGGCCATCGTCGTCACTCTCCTTGCGGTGGCTGGACTGGTCGCGTCCCCCGAGCGAGTTGCCGGAGCTCGGCCACCGCATGGTCGAGCCCGTGGGAGTCTCTGAAGAGCGCGGACCCGGCGACTAGCACGTTGGCGCCGGCGCGGGCCGCACCCTCCACGGTCGACGGGCTGATGCCACCGTCGACCTCGAGATCACAATCCCAGCCGCCGTCGACGATCAGCCGCCGGACCGCGGCGATCTTCGGTTCCATGGTCGAGATGTAAGCCTGCCCCCCGAAGCCCGGGTTCACGGTCATGACCAGCACCATCGAGCACAGGTCGAGGACGTGCGCGACCGCGTCGGGCGGGGTCGCCGGGTTGATGGCCACGGCGGCGTCGGCGCCCAGGTCTCGGATGTGCCCGAGCGTGCGGTGGAGGTGCCGGGCCGCCTCGGCGTGGACGATCAGCGTCGTACACCCCGCCTCGACGTAGCGCTGCGCCAACTCGTCGGGCTGCTCGACCATGAGATGGGCCTCGAACCGCAGGTCGACGTGGGGCCGGCAGGAGGCGATCACGTCGGGCCCGAACGTCAGGTTGGGGACGAACCGGCCGTCCATCACGTCCCACTGGATGCGGTCGGCGCCCGCCTTCTCGAGGGCGATGACCTCGTCGCCCAGCCGCGACAGGTCGGCGGGGAGCACCGACGGCACGATCTCGATGGGGCGGTCGCTGCCCGGGTTCATGCCCCTCATGGTACGCCGGTCCCCGTCTGCCCTCCGCGCCACGCGCCTCAGAGGCTGCGCCGATAGGCGCAGCCGTGGCCCAGCGGCCCGGCGCCGAAGGCGCCAAGAGCGGAGATGCCGTGTCGTTCGACCTCTCCGCGCGCCCGCTCACACGAGCTTGGCGGCGAGCGCCCGGAAGGCCCGGCCGCGGTGGCTCAGGGCGTGCTTCTCGGCCTTGCTCATCTCGGCGAACGTGCGGCCGTCGCCCTCCACGGGCACCACGATCGGGTCGTAGCCGAAGCCCCCGGTGCCCCGGGGTTCGTTCGCCACGCGGCCCTCGACGGTCCCCCGCACGACGATCTCGCTCCCGTCGCGGTGCACGGCCGCCGCCGCGCACACGTAGCGGCAGCCCCGGCCGGTGTCGGGGACGCCGTCCAGCTCGCGCAGCACCCGCGGGATCCAGTCGCCCTCCTCGGCCCACCGCGCCGAGTGGATGCCGGGCCGCCCGCCCAGCGCGTCGATCTCGATGCCCGAGTCGTCCGCCACCGCCACCTCGCCGGTTGCCGCGACCACCGCCCGGGCCTTGATCAGGGCGTTCTCCTCGAACGTCGAGCCGGTCTCCTCGACCCCGGGGTCCCAGGCCTCGACCCGCCAGCCCGGCCCGATGATGGCCTCGATCTCCGAGACCTTGTGGGGGTTGCCGGTGGCGAGCAGCAGCCGGCGCTCGCTCACTTCCCGGTCGGCACGGCCGGCCGGGCGGGGGGCGGCACGTCGATCATCTGCTGCTGCAGGCCGATGATCTCGGCGATGCCCTTCTCGGCCAGGCCGAGCATCTCGTCGAGCTCGCGCCGGCTGAACGCCTGCCCCTCGGCGGTGCCCTGCACCTCGACGAACCGCCCTTCCGACGTCATGACCACGTTCATGTCGACCTCGGCGCGGCTGTCCTCGACGTACGGCAGGTCGAGCACCGGCGTGCCGTCGACCACGCCGACGGACACCGCCGCGCAGAGGGCGGTGAGCGGCTGCCGGGCGATCACTCGCTGCTGGACCAGCCGGGCGAGCGCGTCGTGCAGCGCCAGGTAGCCACCGCAGATCGAGGCGGTGCGGGTGCCGCCGTCGGCCTGGAGGACGTCGCAGTCGACGATGACCTGCCGCTCGCCCAGCGCCACCATGTCGCACGTCGTGCGCAGGGCGCGGCCGATCAGCCGCTGGATCTCCTGCGTGCGGCCCGACGGCTTCCCGTCCTTCACCTCGCGGCGGATGCGCTCGGGCGACGACCCCGGCAGCATCGAGTACTCGGCGGTGACCCAGCCCTTGCCCCGCCCCCGCATCCACCGCGGGACGTCGTCGTCGATCGACGCCGTGCACAGCACCCGGGTGGCACCGAACGACACGAGGCACGAGCCCGCGGCCATCTCGGTGAAGTCACGCTCGAACGTGATCGGGCGCAGCTCGTCGGGGGATCGGCCGTCCGCTCTCATCGCCTGGCACGGTAACAGCCCGGTGAACGGGCTCCGTCGTGGGCGCACCTACGCGGCGAACGTGGCGCCCGTGCTGGCGACGTCGACCGGACCGGTGAACGCGGCCTCGGCGGCGCGGCGCTGGTCCTCGTCGTCGAGGCCGGGCGAGACGTGCGTGACGACCAGGCGGCCGGCCCCGATCGCCCGGGCCATGGCGCCGGCCTGGCGGCCGGACAGGTGCTGCACCGTGCCCTCGTGCGAGGGCGGCAGCGTCGCTTCGGCGAGCAGCAGGTCGACGCCCTCGCCGACGGGACCGGGCTCCCAGCCGGGGCCGGTGTCGGCCGTGTACAGCAGCGACCGTTCGCCGGCGTCGACCCGCACGGCCAGCGTCTCGACCGGGTGGTCGGTGCGGGAGAACCGCAGCCGCTGGTCGCCCACGGTCACGGTCGACGCCCCGTCGACGCTCGTCCACCGCAGCGTGGGCTCGAGGTCGCCGCTGACCGCCAGCGCGGCATCGAGCGTCGGCGCCGTGCCGTAGACGGGCAGGTCCGCCAGCCCGAGGATGTAGCGCATGGCGTTGCGCAGGATCGGCAGGTCGCTCCAGTGGACGGGGTGCGAGTGGGTGAGGACGACGGCGTCGACGTCGGCGACCTCGACGTGCGCCTGCAGGTTGGCCAGCGTGCCGGACCCGAGGTCGACGACCACCGTGGCGCCCGGCGAGCGGACCAGGTAGCCGCTGCACGCCTCCCCTGGCCCGGCGTACGACCCGGAGCACCCGAGCACGGTGACCGACAACGTCACGTGGGCTCGCTCACGCCGGCTCGCCCTCCCAGGAGACGGGCTCGGCCGCGGCCAGCTCGGGGCCGAGCAGACGCCGGCCCAGGTCGCGGAACCACCCCACGTCGCCCGAGGACAGCCACCGGTGGCGGGGCGGTGCGTCGCCGGGCCCCCGCCGGCGCGCCAGGCCCGTCCCCAGCAGCAGCCGCCGGATCTCGAACGCGGTCTCGTCGGCCGACGACACCAGCACGACGTCGCGCCCCAAGACGTCGGCGATCGTGCGGGCCAGGAAGGGATAGTGCGTGCAGCCGAGCAGCAGCGTGTCGACCTTGGCCTCCCGCACCGGGGCGAGCAGGCGCTCGGCCAGGACGAGGACCTGGTCGCTGGCCGTCTCGCCCTTCTCCACGAACTCGACGAACCCCGGGCAGGCGGCGCAGGTCAGCTCGACGTCGGTGCCCAGCTCGCCGGCGACCGCCGAGACGGCCCGGCCGTAGGCGCCCGAGGCGATCGTCCCCACGGTGCCGATCACGCCCACCCGGCCGGTGCGGGTGGCCTGCACGAGCGACCGGGCGCCCGGCTCGATGACGCCCACCACCGGCACGCCGAACGCGGCCTCCAGGTCGGCGAGGGGCGCGGCCGCGGCCGCGGTGTTGCAGGCGACCACGACCAGCTTGACGCCGTGGTCGTCGACCAGGTGGCGGGTGATCTGGTGGGCGAAGCGCCGCACCTCGCCGAGCGGGCGGGGCCCGTAGGGGTAGCGGCCCGTGTCGCCGATGTAGACGAGGTGCTCGTCGGGCAGCAGGTCGATCAGGGCCCGGGCGACCGTCAGGCCCCCGAAGCCCGAGTCGAACATGCCGATCGGCCGGTCGTCCATTCCCCGGAAGGGTACGCCGGCCGCATTCTCGCCCCCGAAGTCGTCGTGTATGCGACGACTTCGGGGGGCGAGAACGGCGAGAACGGTCTCAGGCTGCGGCGTCGACCCAGGTGCCGCCGTCTCGCCGGTGAGCCGAGCCCAGCTCGTCGAAGCGGGCGAGCAGGTCGGCCGCCCCGCGCCGGTCGCCGACGGCGTGGCGCACCTCCCGCCACGTCGTCTCCAGCGCCTGCTGGCGGTTGGCGCCGATCGACGCGGCGACCGCGCTGTCCCACATGTCACCCACGAGCTGCGCGCCCGGGTACCGCCGCCCGCTGTCCCCCACGATCGTGCGGTCGCGCAGCTCGGACAGCGCGGTGCGCAGATAGTCGACGTGCGGCGTCTCGTCGGTCCGGATGAACGACACGAGCCGGGCCGCCTCGCCGTCGCCGGCCACCAGGTCGGGGTCGGCCAAGAGTTCCTCGGCCCAGGCGAACGTGTGGAACGCCGAGATCTCGATCAGCACCAGCCGGGTCATGCGGGTGACCAGCATCTCGAGGTCGAAGTCGACGTCGTCGGGCCACACCCGGGCCGCCAGCGCCGCGGCCCGCATCGCGGCCGGGTCGATCTTGCCCCCGCTGCCGCGCGGCACGACGCCCATGCGCTCGAGCATCAGCGCGGTCTCGTCCTCGGTCACGGGGTCCTCGAACGCCGCGTCACGGGCGGCGAACCACATGTGCTTGTGGCCGGCCTGGTCCTCGAAGCCGGCCTCGTCGCGGGCGTGGGCCTCGAACAGCCCGCCGGCGAGGTGGGCCAACGCCGTTCCCGCCGTGTCCTCGTCGACAACCCGCCGCCGGTCGGGCACCACCGAGTGGCGGATCATGGCGCCGAACCCCTCGACGGTGCCGATGCGGGTCAGCGTCGAGATGATCGGCTCGGGGACCCCCGACTCGATGAGGAACCGGGCCTGGTCGACGTTCGGGTAGTGCTCGGGCCAGGTGTCGAGGGGCAGGTCGAGCAGGTCGGTGCCGAAGTCGCGCCGGTGCTTGGCCTGCCAGGCCTCGATAGCCGGGCGCCGGTTGAGCGTGCGCGGCGACACGTACCCACCGTCGTCGCCGAAGCCCCCGTGGCAGCGCACGCCCCGCACAACCAGGGGCTCGGCGTAGTCGGCCGAGGCGAGCAGCTCCCGCTCGGTGAAGTCGACCTGCGCAACCGTCATGGGTGCCTCCCCGCGAAGAGTTCTTGCACAGTCTATGCAAGAAACAGACTCACGTCTCCAGAGGCAGGAGGACGGACGCCAGCTCGTCGAGCTCGGCGTCCCAGTCGGCGGGTTCCTCGGCGGGCACCACGACGAACTTCGACGCCCGCACCGCGATGAACGCCTCGACCTGTCGGCGCAGGGCGTCGACCCCCACCGGCAGGACGTCCGCCGGGTCGAGACCCGGGCGCCGGGCCGCCAGGGCCGCGGCCAGCGCGTCGGGCACGCCCGTGCGGGCGTAGATGATCAGCACGCCCAGGTGCTCGGGGTCGATGCGGCGCCCGTGCTCGGCCGCCACCGCGTTGATCGTCGCCCACCCGGCCTCGACGTCGGCGGGCACGGTGAACGACGGCAGCCACCCGTCGCCGAGCCGGCCGGTCCGCCGCAGCTCGGACGGCGACCCGCCGCCCAGCCACACGTCGATCGGCTTCTGCACCGGCTTGGGCTGCAGCGTCACGCCGTCGACGCGGAAGCGGGCGCCGTCGTGGTGGACGTCGTCCTCTGTCCACAGCCGGCGGATCAGGCCGAGCGCCTCGTCGAACAGCGCCGCCCGCTCCTTGCGGTCGACCCCGAACGCCCGGTGCTCGGCCGGGACCGGGGCGCCGATGCCCACGCCCGGCAGCAGCCGTCCGCCGGACAGGCGGTCGAGGCTGGCCAGCTCCTTGGCCAAGACCACCGGGTTGCGGCCCGGCACGACGAGCACGCTCGTCCCCAGCTTGAGCTTGCGGGTGCGGCCGGCGGCCACGGCCAGCGCCACCAGCGGGTCGGGTGCTGGGCCGGTCAGCCGCTCGGACAGCCACAGCGAGTCGAACCCCCGCCGCTCCAGCGCGTCGACGAACGGACCGAAGCGCTCGGCGTCGCCGACCAGCGTGCTGGTCCCCAACCCGACCCCGATGCGGATCTTCACCGTGCGCCCGGCGTCAGAAGACGATCATGCGCTCGGCGAGGGCGGCGACCTCGTCGAGGTCGCCGGTCCAGGCGCCGGTGGACAGGTACTTCCAGCCGCCGTCGGCCAGGATCACCACGATCGTCCCCGACGCGATCTCGGACGCCACCTTGGCCGCACCCGCCACGGCGGCCCCGCCCGAGATGCCCGAGAAGATGCCCAGCTCGGCGAGCTTGCGCGTCCACACGATGGACTCGCGGGGGCGCACGATGCGCTTGCGGTCGAGCAGGTCGGGCCCGCCCCACTTGTCGTACACCGGCGGGATGTAGCCCTCGTCGAGGTTGCGCAGGCCCTCGACCTTCTCGCCCAGCGGGGGCTCGATGGCGACGACCTTGACGTCGGCGTTCTGCTCCTTGAGGTAGCGGCCGACGCCCATCAGCGTGCCGCTCGTACCCAGGCCGGCCACGAAGTGCGTGATCTCGGGGCAGTCGCGCCAGATCTCGGGGCCGGTGCCCTCGTAGTGCGCCCGCGGGTTGGCCTCGTTGCCGTACTGGTAGAGGAACACCCACTCGGGGTGGTCGTCGGCCAGCTTCTGGGCCCGGCGGACCGCCCCGTTCGACCCTTCGGCGCCGGGGCTCAGGATGATCTCGGCCCCCCACACCTCGAGGGCCTGCCGGCGCTCGATCGACACGTTCTCGGGCATGACGATCTTGATCGGGTAGCCCCGGATGCGGGCGATCATGGCCAGCGCGATGCCGGTGTTGCCGGACGACGGCTCGATGATCGTGCGCCCCGGCGCCAGCGTGCCGTCGGCCTCGGCCTCTCGGACCATGCGCAGTGCGATGCGGTCCTTCACCGAGCCGGCCGGGTTCTGGCCCTCGAGCTTGGCCAGGATGCGGACGTCAGGGTTGGGGCTCAGCCCGCTGGCGTCGACCAGGGGCGTGTTGCCGATGAGATCGAGGACGGAAGAGATGACAGCCATGGGCCTCGTGTGGGTCGCCGTTCGAATTCCGACCGCTCCGATCGAGAATCCTATCGGGGGACGGTGACCGTCTCCTCCTCGGCCTTGCCGTCGACGAGGTGGAAGGACCGCAGCGCCGGTTCTTCCCGCTTCAGCGACACGATCACGTAGTGCCAGTTGGGGTCGACCGCCTTGTCCAGGTCGGTCGGCGACGGGTAGGCCTCGGTGTGCGTGTGGCTGTGCATCACGCCGACGATGTCCAGGCCACGGGCCTGGGCCTCACGGTCGACCCGCAGGTAGTCACGACCGTCGATCTCGTAGACGCGGCTCGACGCCGCCGCGTTCCGGCACGGATGGAACGTGCTCACCGACCCCGTCGCCGGGTCGCCGACCAGGAACCCGCAGGCCTCGTCGGGCAGGCCGTCGTAGGCGTGGGCGATCATCTCCAGCCACAGGGCACGCGTGAGCTGCAGCACTAGTGCAGCGCCTCGCAAATAGCGAGCGTGGATCGGCGAGTCAGCTTCGTCGCTCGCCAGGACGCAGGACGAAGGCGCACACCTTGCGGTGCGGCGAGGACGAGGACGCCGCGAGCGGCGAAGCTGGCCGGCGAGACACGTGCGGTAGTTGCGAGGCGCTGCACTCGGCCGGAGGCTACCGGCGCGGCGCCGGGTAACTTGGCTGATCCCCTATGGCACGCCCGACCGGCACCAAGCTCATCGCCGCCAACCGCAGGGCGCGGCGCAACTACCAGGTCCTCGAGACGATCGAGGCCGGCTTGGTGCTGCGCGGCAGCGAGGTGAAGTCGCTGCGGGCGTCGCAGGTGCAGATCGGCGAGGCGTACGCCCGCATCGAGAACGGCGAGGCCTGGCTGCACGCCATGCACGTCGCCCCCTACGAGAGCTCGCAGGCCCACTCGGGCCACGACCCCGAGCGGCGCCGCAAGCTGCTGCTGCACGCCGCGGAGATCGAGCGGCTGCGCTCGCTCGTCGACGAGCAGCGGCTGGCGCTCGTGCCGCTGTCGCTCTACTTCAAGGACGGGCGGGCCAAGGTCGAGCTGGCCGTAGCCCGGGGGCGCAAGACCTACGACAAGCGCGAGCTGCTGGCCCGGCGCGACGCCGAGCGCGAGGCCGCCCGGGCGGTGGCGCGCGCCGGGCCGGGGCGACTAACTCGGGGGCGGGTAGGCGGGTAGGCCGGTAGGCCGGTCAGCGCCGGGGCCAGCCGACAATGGGCGTGACGAGCTCGGCGGGGTCGACGACCACGTCGAACCCGTCCCGCCCGACGAGCCACTCCCAGTTCAGCCGGTGCAGCTCGTCGGTCGGGTCGTAGCGGTTGAGCACGACGGTGACCGGCCAACGGGTCAACGGTGCGGCCGACAGGCGAACGCCGTTGATCGTGCCCAGGCCGGCGTCGGCCACGAGCACGACCCGGTCGGGGGCCAGGGAGTGGGCCAGCGTCACCGTGTCGCCGTCCGCAGCCACCGGCGACCGGACTCCGCCGACCGACTCGACCAGCCCGACGCCGACGACGGCCGGCCAGCCCAGCTCGGCCACGAGGTCGGCGACCGTGAACGGCGGGCGGCCCAGCACGGCGGCCGCCATCGGCGGCGCCATCGCCACCGGGTACCACCGGTGCGGCGGACACACGACGCTGGCCCGGTCGCCGGTCGCCTCGGCCAGCAGCTCGGCGTCGGTGGCCCCGACGTCACCCGCCGTGCCGTAGGACTGGACCGGCTTACGGGCGACGGCGATCAGTCCCCGGGCCGCCAGCGCCCGCGCGAGGCGGCACGTCACCCAGGTCTTGCCGACCTCGGTGCCGGTCCCGGTGACGAGCACGAGGCGCTCAGGGCGCGTGGCCACCGCCCACGGGTCCCGGTGCGGGCAAGTTGGGCAGCTCGGCGAGCGCGGCGGCGAGGCGATCGACCTGCTCGTCGGTGTGGGCAGCCGACAGGGCGATCCGCAGGCGGGACGTTCCCGGCGGCACCGTCGGCGGCCGGATCGCCGGCACCAGCAGCCCCCGGTCGAGCAGGCGATCGGCCGCGGCCAGCGCGTCGGCCTCGTCCCCCAGCACGACCGGGACGATAGGCGTCGGGTGACCGGGCCGCAGCCGGTCGACGTGGGCCCGCAGGCGGGCTATGAGCGCGGCGCCCTCGGGCGACCGCACGATGCGCACCGCGGCCAGGGCCGCGGCGGTGTCGGCGGGGGTCGACGCCGTCGTGAAGATGAAGGACCGGGCCCGGTTGCGCATCAGGTCGGCGTACGGGCGGGGGCCGGCGACGAAGCCGCCCAGCGAGCCCAGGGCCTTGGACAGCGTGCCCATGCGCAGGATCGGGATGCCGCTGTCGCCGGCACCGGCGGGCAGGTCCGGTTCGAGCACGGCGTGGGCCTCGTCGAGGACGAGCAGGGCACCGGCCCGGGCGCACAGATCGATCAGCGCCGGCAGGTCGGCGACGTCGCCGTCCATGGAGAAGGCGCTGTCGGTGACGACCAGCTTCGGGCCGGCCACGTCGGCCAGCAGGTCGCGGAGGTGGTCGAGGTCGCGGTGGCGGAACACCGTCACGGCCGCCCGCGCCAGCCGGCTGCCGTCCACGATCGAGGCGTGGTTGAGCTCGTCGGACAGGATCGTCACGTCGGTCCCGCCCAGGGTGGTCAGCAACCCCAGGTTGGCGGCGTAGCCGGTCGGGAAGAGCACGGCGTCGTCCGTGCCCTTCCAGGCGGCGAGCTCGGCCTCGAGCTCGGCGTGCAGGGGGCGGGACCCGACGACCAGGCGGGACGCGCCGGTGCCGGTCCCCCACCGGTCGAGCGCCTCGTGCGCGGCCGACACCACCGCCGGGTGGTGGGTGAGGCCCAGGTAGTCGTTGGACGCGAACGACACGACATGGCGCGGGGCTCCGTCGGCGCCGGGGACGGTGCCCGTCATGGCGCCGGAGGTCGCCAGGTCGCGGGGCTGGCGCCAGCGGCCGGCGGCGCGGATGGCGTCCAGCTCGGCGGCGATCCGGCCGTCCCAGGTGGCGGCGGCCGGCGCCACCACGGTCTCGCTCACAGCTGGAC
>JBKPAS010000149.1:0-7104 GCA_046744265.1 Actinomycetota bacterium | reverse complement strand
GCTCGCCGCCAAGTCCCATCTCGCCGCACGCCACGACGCCGGGAGCGACCGCCCGGTCGGTGGCCGCAGAGGCCACGGCCAGCGCCACCGCGAGGTCGGCGCCGGGCTCGGGCACCCGCACGCCGCCGGCCACCCCCACGTGCACCTCGGCCTGGCTCAGCTCGACGCCGGCGTGGCGCTCGAGCACCGCCAGCACCTGCGCCAGACGCCCGTTGTCGAGCCCCTGGGCCGTGCGCCGGGGCATCGGGGCGTTGCTCGGCACCACCAGCGCCTGCACCTCGACCAGCAGCGGCCGCTGCCCGTCGAGCACGGGGGCGACCACCGAGCCCGGGATGCCCGGCTGCCGGTCGGCCAGGAACAGCGCGCTGGGGTCGGGCACGCCGGCCAGTCCCCGCTCGCCCATCTCGAACAGGCCGAGCTCGTGCGTGCTGCCGAACCGGTGCTTCACCGGCCGCAGGAGGCGCAGCGCATGGTGTCGCTCGCCCTCGAACGACAGCACGGTGTCGACCAGGTGCTCGAGCACCCGCGGCCCCGCCAGCGAGCCCTCTTTGGTGACGTGGCCGACCAGCAGGACCGCCGTCGCCCGCTGCTTGGCCTCGGTCACTAGCCGGTGCGCGCACCCCCGCACCTGCACGACCGAGCCCGGCGCCGAGCTGGCCTCGGGGTCGAACACCGTCTGGATCGAGTCGACCACGACCACGTCGGGCCGCACCGCGTCGAGGTGGTCGAGCACGTACGGCAGCGCAGTCTCGGCCACCAGCCACAGCGACGGCGACGCCGAGCCCAACCGCTCGGCCCGCAAGGCCACCTGCCGGGCCGACTCCTCGGCCGACACATAGAGGCAGGTGGCGCCATTGCCGGCCAGCGACGCCAGCGTCTGGAGCAGCAGCGTCGACTTGCCGATGCCCGGCTCGCCGCCCACCAGCGTGACCGACCCGGGGACGAGGCCGCCGCCGAGCACCCGGTCGAACTCGGCGAACCCGGTCGGGACCGGGGCCGACGGGCCCGACGCGACCACCTCGGCGATGGGCACCGGCCTCGACCGGGCGCCGAGCAGGCCGACCCCGACCCCGCCCGCCGTGCCGCCACCGAAACCCGACCCGGACCCCGACACGCGCACGCGCTCGACCTCCTCGACGAGCGTGCCGGTGCCCTCGCACGCCGGGCACCAACCCGTCCACTGCGGGGCGGCTGCCCCACACTCGGAGCACCGGTAGACGGTCTTGGTTCGAGCCATGCGCCGCGAGGCTACGAACGGGGTGTGACATTCTCGGCGGGCTTCGCCGCCGAGAACGGTCATCGGGTCCGGACCGTCACTCCCACTCGATCGCTGCAATCCCGGATGCTGGCTCGCCAGAGCCAACACCCGAAGCCAGCCGCAGGCTCACTCCCACTCGATGGTGCCGGGGGGCTTCGACGTGATGTCGTAGGCGACCCGGTTGATGCCCGGCACCTCGTTGATGATGCGGCTCGACAGCGTCTCGAGCACGTCGTAGGGCAGGCGGGCCCAGTCGGCCGTCATGGCGTCCTCGCTGGTCACGGCCCGCACGATGATCGGGTGGGCGTAGGTCCGCTCGTCGCCCATGACCCCCACCGACCGGATGTCCGGCAGCACGGCGAACGCCTGCCAGATGTCGCGCTCGAGGTCGGCCCGGCGCAGCTCCTCGCGCACGATGGCGTCGGCGTGCTGCAGTGTGGCCACCTTCGACGGCGTCACCTCGCCGATGATCCGCACCGCCAGACCCGGCCCGGGGAACGGCTGGCGCCACACGATCTCCTCGGGCAGGCCGAGCTCTTCCCCCACCCGGCGCACCTCGTCCTTGAACAGGCTGCGCAGCGGCTCGACGAGCGAGAACGTCATGTCCTCGGGCAGGCCGCCCACGTTGTGGTGGCTCTTGATGGTCGAGGCCCCGCTGCCGCCGCCGGACTCGATCACGTCGGGGTACAGCGTGCCTTGCACGAGGAAGCGGGCGTCCTCGAGGCCGCCGGCAGCCTCCTCGAAGATGCGGATGAACAGCTCGCCGACGATCTTGCGCTTGTCCTCGGGGTCGGTGACGCCGGCCAGCGCCTCGAAGTAGCGGTCGGCCGCCCGCACGTGGATCAGCTCGATGCGCTGGTGCCGCTGGAACGTCTCGACCACCTGCTCGGCCTCGCCTTGGCGCAGCAGGCCGGTGTCGACGAACACGCAGGTCAGCTGCGGTCCGACCGCCTTGTGGACGAGCGCGGCGGCCACCGCCGAGTCGACGCCCCCCGACAGCGCGCACATCACCCGCCCCCCGCCGACCTGCTGTCGCACGGCAGCGACCTGCTGCTCGATGATCGACGTCATCGTCCACGTCGGGCGGCAGCCGGCCAGGTGGTGCAGGAACTGGCGCAGGACCTCCTGCCCGTGCGGCGTGTGCGACACCTCGGGGTGGTACTGGACGGCCCAGATGCGCCGCTCGGGCGACTCGAACGCGGCGGCCGGCGTGTCGGGGGTCGACCCGGCCACCACGAAGCCGGACGGGGCCCGGGTGACGGTGTCGAAGTGGCTCATCCACACCGTCTGCTCGCCGGGCTGGTCGGCGAGCAAGCCATCGCTAGGAGCCGCCTCACCGACCGTCAGGGTCGTCCGCCCGTACTCGCCCCGGCCGGTGCGAGCCACCTCGCCGCCGAGCTGCTGGGCGACGAGCTGGGCGCCGTAGCAGATGCCGAGGATCGGCACGCCGAGCGAGAAGATCTCGGGGTCGAGCCGGGGCGCGCCCTCGACGTGGACGGACTTCGGCCCGCCGGACAGGATCAGCGCCTGCGGGTTCCGTGACCGCACCTCGGCGGCCGTGATCGAGTGCGGCACGATCTCGGAGTACACGTGCGCCTCGCGCACCCGGCGGGCGATGAGCTGGGCGTACTGGGCGCCGAAGTCGACCACCAGGCAGGTGTCGAAATCGGTCGTCGGGTCGGCGGCGGCAGTCACGTCGGATCGGACACCACGAGGTCGGCCATCTGCAGGTCCTTCAGGGTCTCGTAGCCGGTCAGGGCCATCGCCCGGCACAGGGCGCCGGCCAGGTTGACGCTGCCGGTGGCGTCGTGCGCCGGCCCGACCAGGATCTGCTCGAGCGACCCCTGCGGCTCGACCCGGACCCGCGCGCCGCGGGGCAGGGTGGCGTGCACGGCCGCCATGCCCCAGTGCCAGCCCCGGCCCGGGGCCTCGTGGGCGGCGGCCAGCGGCGTGCCGATCATCACCGCGTCGGCCCCGCAGGCCACGGCCCGGGCGATGTCGCCGCCCGTGGTGACCCCGCCGTCGGCGATCACGTGGCAGTAGACGCCGGTCTCGTCGAGGTGGCGCATGCGGGCGGACCGGGCGTCGGCCAGCGCGGTGGCCAGCGGCACGCCCACGCCCAGCACCTCGCGGGCGATCGTCGCTGCCCCCGACCCGGCGCCGACCAGCACGCCCGCGGCGCCCGTGCGCATGAGGTGCAGCGCCGTCTGGTACGACGTGCAGCCGCCGACGATGACGGGCAGCTCGTAGTGGCGGATGAACGCCTTGAGGTTGAGCGGCTCGGTCGTGCGCGACACGTGCTCGGCCGACACGATCGTCGCCTGGATGACCAGCAGGTCGGGCTCGGCCCGCAGCACCGCGTCGGCCAGTTGAAGCGTGCGGTGGGGCGTGACGGCCACCGCGCACGTCACGCCGGCGTCGCGGATCTGCGCCACCCGCTCGCCGATCAGCTCGGGCTTGATCGGCTCGGCGTAGATCTCCTGCAGGCGGCGGGTGGCCTTGCCCTCGGGCAGGTCGGCGATCTCGTCGAGGACGGCCTCGGGCGAGTCGTACCGGGTCCACAACCCCTCGAGGTGTAGCACCCCGGCCGCCCCCAGGCGCCCCATCTCGATGGCGGTGGCCGGCGACGACACGCTGTCGGTCGGCGCCCCGAAGATGGGCAGCTCGAACCGGTAGGCGTCGATCTCGCACGAGATGTCGACGTCCTCGGGGTCACGCGTGCGCTTGCTCGGGACGATGGCGACGTCGTCGAGCCGGTAGGCCCGCCGCGCCGTCTTGCCGATCCCGATCTCGACCTCGGCCATTCGGCCCACCTTCGTACTTCCAGGGAAAGCCGAATTGTACCTAGGGGCCGTGCCCAGCCCCCGGACCGGGCCGGCGCGTCAGCCGCCGGTGAAAGCCCTGACACCGTCGGCGAGGGCCGCTGCCAGGCGGCTCTGTCCGTCGGGGCTCGTCAACATGGCCGCGTCGGCGTCGTTGCGGAGGTTACCGGCCTCGACCATGACCGCCGGGACCCCGGCCCGGTTGAGCGTGCCGAGGTCGTCGCGCTCGTCGAGCCCGTCCCGTCCGAGGTAGGCGGCGGGGGTGAAGTGGCCGGCCACCAAGGCGTCGCGCACCTTGGCCGCGAGCTGGGCCGACGGGCCGACCGTGGCGTCGGTGTAGCCCGGCCGCAGCGCCGGGTGGATCACGTGGAAGCCGTGCGCTGTGGCCGGCGCGCCATCGGCGTGGACGGACACCAGCACGTCGGCGTGGTGCTCGGCCGCGGTCCGCCCCCGCTCGTCGATGCACGGCCCGACGCCGTCGTCGCCGTCGCGGGTCAGGATCACCCGGGCGCCCGCAGCCTCGAGCCGGTCCCGCAGGCGCTGGGCGATCGCCCAGTTGACGGACGACTCGGTGACGCCGCCGTCCGTGGCCGACCCGGTCGTGTTGCACGCCTTCTGGAAGCCGCCGGCGTCGACCGGGCGGTTGATCACCTCGGGGTGCGCGCCGTTGGCGCCGTTGTGGCCGGGGTCGACGACGACCAGCGGCCCGGCGTCGGGCGTCGCGGTGGTCGTCGGCGCCGCCGTCGTGGACGTCGACGTGGACGTCGACGGCGAGGACGACGAGGTCGCCGATGTCGAGGACGTCCCCCCGGCCGCCCCGCCGCCCGACGACCCGCAGGCCACGGTCGTCGCGGCGACCAGCGCCAGGGCAGCCACCAGGACCGGGACCCCAACGCCGTGCGAGCGCACGGCCGCGGACGCTACCGCCATGCTTCAGCCCGCGGCGGTCAGGCCGTAGACTCTCTCTATGGAGGCCCCAATCCCCTTTCCCGAGTCTCCCGGCGACCGGTACCCACCCAAGTTCGCCAAGGAGGGGCTCACGTTCGACGACGTGCTGCTCCTCCCGGCCGAGTCGTCGGTCCTGCCCTCCGAGGTGAGCACGCGCACCCGGCTCACCCCCGCCATCGAGCTGGCCATCCCCATCGTGTCCGCCGCGATGGACACGGTGACCGAGGGCCGTCTGGCCGTCGCCATCGCCCGGGCCGGTGGCATCGGCATCATCCACCGCAACCTGTCGGTCGAGGACCAGGTCGACGAGGTCGACAAGGTCAAGCGCAGCCAGTCGGGCATGATCGTCGACCCCGTCACGCTGGGGGCCGAGGCGCTGGTCACCGACGCCCTGGCGGTCATGGAGCACTATCACATCTCCGGCGTGCCCATCACCGACGGCGAGGGCCGGCTCGTGGGCCTGCTCACCAACCGCGACCTGCGGTTCATCGACGACGTCCACCAGCCGATCAGCAACGTCATGCGGCGACCCCCGCTGGTCACGGCCCCGCTGGGCACGACGCTCGAGCAGGCGAAGGACATCCTCTGGCAGCACCGCATCGAGAAGCTGCCGATCGTCGACGACGAGGGGTTCCTCAAGGGCCTCATCACGGTGAAGGACATCAAGAAGCAGACCGAGCACCCGCACGCCACGCAGGACAGTGGCGGTCGCCTGCGGGTCGGGGCCGCCGTCGGCGTGGGGGCCGATGCGCTCGAGCGCGCCGAGCGCCTGGTCGACGCCGGCGTCGACGTGCTCGTGGTCGACACCGCCCACGGGCACAACCAGGCCGTGCTCGACGTGGTGAAGCAGGTGAAGGGCAGCTTCGACGTCCAGGTGGTCGCCGGCAACGTGGCCACCGCCGAGGGCGTCGACGCCCTGGCAGGCGCCGGCGCCGACGGCATAAAGGCCGGCATTGGACCGGGCTCGATCTGTACGACGCGGGTGGTGGCCGGGGTGGGGGTTCCCCAGGTGACGGCCATCTACGACTGCGCGGTCGCCGCCGCTCGGCACGGCGTGACGGTCGTCGCCGACGGGGGCATGCAGTATTCGGGCGACATCGCCAAGGGCATCGCCGCCGGCGCCAACACGGTCATGCTGGGCAGCCTGCTGGCGGGGGTCGACGAGTCGCCGGGCGAGGTCGTGCTCCACCAGGGCGAGCGGTTCAAGGAATACCGGGGCATGGGCTCGATGGGCGCCATGAAGGGCCGGTCGTACTCGAAGGACCGCTACTTCCAGGGCGAGGTCATCGACGCCGACAAGCTGGTGCCCGAGGGCATCGAGGGCCGGGTCGCCTACAAGGGGCCCGTGTCCAACGTCATCTACCAGCTGATCGGCGGCCTGCGCACCGCCATGGGCTACTGCGGCGCGGCCACCATCGCCGAGCTGCAGGAGCGGGGTCGCTTCGTCCGCATCACCGGCGCCGGCCTGCGCGAGTCGCACCCCCACGACATCACGATCACCAAGGAAGCGCCCAACTACGGCCGGGCCTGAGGCCCGACCTCAGTCGTGGGCGATGTCGCCCCGGCCGAGGGTGCCGGTGACGACGCCGAGCAGCTGGCGGAGCATGGCCGCGGTCGCCCCCCACAGCGTGTCGCCGACCAGCTCGAAGAAGAAGATCCGCCGCTCGCCTCCGTCGGGGAACACCCACCGCTCCTCGCGGAAGATGGCAGGGTCGAGCAGCTCGGCCAGCGGCACGTGCAGGACGGCCTCGACCTCGGCCGGGTTGGGCGCGATCGCGGGCCGCCCCGGCAGGGCGCCGACCAGGGGGACGATGAACGACCCGCTCGTCACCGTGCCCAGGTGGTCGAGCTCGCCCAGGAGCTCGACCGAGGACGGGTCGAGGTCGATCTCCTCCTTGGCCTCGCGCAGGGCCCCGTCGGCCGGGGTTTCACCGGGCTCGATGCGCCCGCCCGGGAAGCTGACCTCACCCTGGTGGCTGCGCAGAGACCAGGTGCGGCGGGTGAGCACGACGACCGCCTCGCCCCGCTCGTCGTCGTAGAGCGGGGCCAGCACGGCCGCCGGACGGGGGGTCAGGC
>JBKPAS010000039.1:0-7362 GCA_046744265.1 Actinomycetota bacterium | reverse complement strand
CGGCGACGACCAGTACATGGGCGAGCAGGTGCAGCTCGTGCAGTACCACTTCGAGGGCGAGAACGCCCGCAACCACTTCACCGCGGTCGGCGACCTCACCGACTACGAGGGCAAGACCACCGAGGTCACCCCCGAGGACCTGATCACCGGGTAATCACCTGACGGTTTTCGGGGGACGGGCGTCCGGCCCGTAGCATCGAGCCGTGAGCTTTCCGACGCGGAGGCTCCGGCGGCTGCGCCGGACGCCCGCCCTCCGAGACCTCGTCGCCGAGACCCGCCTCGGCCTCGGCGACCTCATCGCCCCGCTGTTCGTGCGCGAGGGCATCAGCGAGCCCCAGCCGATCGCGTCGCTGCCGGGGGTGGTCCAGCACACGGGCGAGTCGCTGCGGAAAGAGGTCCACGAGCTGGCCAACCTCGGCGTGCGGGCCGTCATGCTGTTCGGCGTCCCCGCGGTGAAGGACGCCGAGGGCTCGGGCGCCTGGGACCCCGACGGCGTCGTCCAAGCGGCGCTGCGCGACCTGCGTAGCGACCTCGGCGACGAGGTGGTCGTCATGGCCGACCTGTGCCTCGACGAGTACACCGACCACGGGCACTGCGGCGTGCTCGACGGCCACGGCAGCGTCGACAACGACGCCACGCTCGACCTGTATGCCCGGGTCGCCGTGGCCCAGGCGTCGGCGGGCGCCGATGTGGTGGCGCCCAGCGGGATGATGGACGGGCAGGTCGCCGCCATCCGGGCCGGGCTCGACGCGGCCGGGTTCCCGCACACGCCGATCCTCGCCTACGCGGCCAAGTACGCCTCGGCGCTGTACGGCCCGTTCCGCGACGCCGTCGACGTGACGATCGTCGGCGGTGGCGACCGCCGCGGCTACCAGCAGGACCCGCGCAACGCCCGCGAGGCCCGCGAGGAGATCAGGGCCGACCTCGACGAGGGCGCCGACATGGTCATGGTCAAGCCCGCCCTCGCCTACCTCGACGTGATCGCCTCGGTGCGGCCGTTCGTCGACGTGCCGCTGGCCGCGTACCACGTGTCCGGCGAGTACGCGATGGTCAAGGCGGCGGCCGAGCGGGGGTGGATCGACGGCCCGGCGGTCATGCTCGAGCACCTCACCGCCATCCGCCGGGCGGGGTCCGACCTGATCCTGACGTACGCGGCGCGCGACGTCGCCGACCTGCTGCGGTAGGTGGCCACCAACCGCGACCTGTTCGCCCGCGCCTGCGAGGTCATCCCCGGGGGCGTGAACAGCCCGGTGCGGGCGTTCCGGGCCGTGGGGGGCACCCCCTACTTCGTGGCCCGGGCCGAGGGGCCGTACGTGTGGGACGTCGAGGGGCGCCGGTACGTCGACCTCGTCCAGTCCTACGGGGCGATCATCGCCGGGCACGCCCACCCGGCGATCGTCGAGGCGGTCCAGCGGGCCGCGGCCGACGGCACCAGCTACGGGGCGCCGACCGAGCGCGAGGTGCTGCTGGCCGAGGCGATCCGCGACCGGGTGCCGTCGTGCGCCATGGTGCGGCTGGTGTCGAGCGGCACCGAGGCGACGATGTCGGCCATCCGCCTGGCCCGGGGGTTCACCGGCCGGGCGAAGGTGGTCAAGTTCGCCGGCAACTACCACGGCCACGGCGACATGCTGCTGGCCGAGTCGGGCAGCGGGGTCGCCGCGCTCGGCTTGCCGGGGTCCGCGGGCGTGACCGAGGCGACCGTGAAGGACACGCTCGTCGTGCCCTACAACGTGGTCCCCGCCCTCGACGAGCAGGTCGCCTGCGTCATCGTCGAGCCGATCGCCGCCAACATGGGCCTGGTCCCGCCCGAGCCCGGCTTCCTCGAGGGGCTGCGGGCCGAGTGCGACCGGGTGGGTGCGCTGCTGATCTTCGACGAGGTCATCACCGGGTTCCGGGTTGCCCGCGGCGGGGCGCAGGACCTGTTCGGCGTGACCCCCGACCTGACCACGCTCGGCAAGGTGATCGGCGGCGGCCTGAACGTCGGCGCCTACGGCGGGCGGGCCGACGTCATGGCGCACGTGGCGCCGCTCGGGCCCGTCTACCAGGCTGGCACGCTGTCGGGGAACCCGCTGGCCACCGCCGCCGGCCTGGCCGCGCTCGATCTGCTCGACGACGCCGCCTACGCCACCCTGCGCCGGCGGGCGGCGACGGTGGCGGGCCACCTGCGGGCCGCGCTCGACGGCGCCGGCCTCGTCGGCCATGTCCCCGCGGCGTCGACGCTGGTCGGCCTCTACCTGGGCGACCCGGCGCCCCGCGACTACGACGGCGCCCGGGCCACCGACGAGAAGCGCTACGCCGCGCTGTTCCACGCGTTGCTCGACCGCGGCGTCGCCGTCGCCCCCGGGGCCTACGAGGTGCTGTTCCCCGGCCTGGCCCACACCGACGAGGTCCTGGCCGAGGTGGGCCGGGCGGCCGCCGAGGCGGCGCGGGCGGCGGCCTGAGGGTCCGGCGGCCGGGCGGCCCGGCGGGTCCGGTGTGCCACATGCCATGAAGGCCGCCGCATACGTCCGATAACCGCGATCGGCTGATAGCAAAGGTGGGCGTGATCCTCGACGACACGCCCGACCGCCTCGGGCCGCTCACCGATGCCGCCAACGCCGCCGTCACCGAGCTCAACCAGCTGGGTGCGGTGTCCCGGGCGTGGTCCGGCGACCACACCCTCTGGCGCGACGACCCGACCGAGATCGCCGACCGGCTGGGCTGGTTGACGGTCGTCCCCGAGATGGTCACCCGCCTCGACAGCCTGAGCAGACAGGCGGCCCAGCTCACCGCGGAGGTCGACCACGTGCTGCTCATGGGCATGGGCGGCTCGAGCCTGTTCCCCGAGGTGCTGGCCCGGGCGCTGGCCGACGGCACCGCGGAGGCGCCCGCCGGCTCGCCGAGCCTGCACGTCGTGGACACCACCGACTCGGCCGCCATCGCCCGGCTCGGCGACGAGCTCGCGCCCGAGCGCACGCTGCACGTGGCCGCCTCCAAGTCGGGCACCACGCTCGAGACCCGCAGCCACCTGGCCTGGGCGTGGGAGCGCCACCCCGACCCCGCCCGGTTCGCCGTGATCACCGACCCGGGCAGCCAGCTCGCCGAGCTGGCGCGTGAGCGCGGGTTGGCGGCCGTGTGGGAGAACCGGCCCGACATCGGCGGCCGCTACTCAGCGCTGTCCTTGTTCGGCCTGGTGCCGGGGCTGCTGGCGGGCGTGGACGTGGCCGGCCTGCTGCGGTCGGCGTCGGCCATGTCCGAGCGGCTGCGGGCGTCGCCCAAGGCCAACCCCGCCGGCCGGCTGGCGGCCGCCATGGCCGCCGGGGTGCGCGAGGGGCGGGACAAGCTGACGATCGTCGTGCCCGACCAGGCGGCGGCGTTCGGCCTGTGGCTCGAGCAGCTGCTGGCCGAGTCGACGGGCAAGGACGGCACCGGCATCGTCCCGGTCGTCGGCGAGCCCCTCGGCCCGCCCGACGCCTACGGCGACGACCGGGTGTTCGTGGCGCTCGGCGACGGCACCACGACCACGGGTCTCGACGCGCTGGCCGCGGCGGGGCACCCTGTGACCGTGCTGCCCTTCGACGGCGAGCTCGCCGACCTCGGCGGCCAGGTCCTGCTGTGGGAGCTGGCGACCGCCCTCGCCGGGGCCCTGCTCGGCATCCAGCCGTTCGACCAGCCCGACGTGGCCGCGGCCAAGGCGGCGACCGCCAAGGTGCTGGCCGACGGCCGGCCCGACCTGCCGACCGTGCCCCTGTCCGAGCTGCTCGACCAGGTCCAGCCCGGCGACTACCTGGCGATCCAGGCGTTCGTCGACCCCGGCTCGCCGGTCGTCGAGCGCATCGAGGCGGCCCGGGTCGCCCTGCGCGACCGGCTGCGGGTGGCGACGACGGTGGGGCTCGGGCCCCGGTTCCTGCACTCGACCGGCCAGCTGCACAAGGGCGGGCCGCCGAGCGGCGTGTTCGTCCAGGTGGTGGGCGACGACCCGGCCGACGTCCCGATCCCGGGGGAGGACTACGGCTTCGCGGGCCTCAAGACCGCCCAGGCCGACGGCGACCTGGTCACGCTGCACGAGCGCAAGCGCCGCGCCGGCCGGGTCACCGTCGACGATCTGCTGAGCGCGGCGGGGGTGGCCGGATGAAGGCGGGCATGATCGGCCTCGGCAAGATGGGCGGCAACATGGCCGCCCGCCTCCGCGAGGCCGGCCACGAGATCGTCGGCTACGACCCCCACAGCGACGCGTCGGACGTCGGGTCGCTGGCCGAGATGGTCGAGCGCCTCGGCCCCGGCTCGGGCGACGGCGACGGCGGGGCGCCCCGCGTGGCGTGGGCCATGGTCCCCTCCGGCGAGCCGACCGAGTCGGTGGTCGGCGAGCTGGCCGGCCTGCTCGGCCCCGGCGACGTGGTCGTCGACGGCGGCAACTCGCGGTGGACCGATTCGATCCGCCGCGGCGAGCAGCTCGCGGCCAAGGGCATCGGCTTCGTCGACTGCGGCACCAGCGGCGGGGTCTGGGGCCGCACCGAGGGCTACTGCCTCATGGTCGGCGGCGACCCGGCTTCCGTAGCGACGGTCCAGCCGCTGTTCGACGCGCTGAAGCCCGCCGACGGCGGGTTCGTCCACGCCGGGCCGGCCGGCACCGGGCACTTCACCAAGATGGTCCACAACGGCGTCGAATACGGGCTGATGCAGGCCTACGCCGAGGGCTACGAGCTGCTGACCCGCTCGGGCCTCGACATCGACGCCGAGGGCACGCTGTCGGCGTGGCGGAGCGGCTCGGTGGTCCGCTCGTGGCTGCTGGACCTGCTCGTCCGGGCGCTCGACGCGACGCCCGACCTCGAGGGCATCGCCGGCGTGGCGGTCGACTCGGGCGAGGGCCGCTGGACCGTGCAGCACGCGATCGACAGGGGGGTCTCGGTGCCGGTGATCAGCGCGGCGCTGTATGCGCGTTTCGTGTCCCAGCAGCCCGAGTCGGTGGCCATGAAGGCGGTCGCCGCGCTGCGCCACCAGTTCGGCGGCCACGCCGTGCTGGCCGAGACCGAGCGCGGCGACGGCCTGAAGGGGGCGGTGTCGTGACCATGCCCGGACGAGACTGCTGCGACGCCCTGGTGCTGTTCGGCGCGACCGGCGACCTGGCGCGCAAGAAGATCTATCCGGCGGTCTACGAGATGGAGCGTGCCGGCGCCTGCGGCGTGCCGGTCCTCGGCGTCTCGTCGTCGGAGTGGTCCGACGACGACCTGCGCAACCGGGCCCTCGAGTCGATCACCGCGGCTCGGGGCGCACCCGACGAGGCGGTCTGGAAGTCGCTGGCCACGCGGCTCAGCTACGTGAGCGGCGACTACCGCGAGGACTCGACGTTCGACGTGCTCGCCGAGAAGCTGGCCGACGTCAAGCGGCCGCTGTTCTACCTGGCCATCCCGCCGGCGATGTTCGACGACGTGGTGCAGGGCCTGGCCCGGGTCGGGCTCAACCGCGAGGGGTCGCGGGTCGTGGTCGAGAAGCCGTTCGGCCGCGACCAGGCCTCGGCGGCCGAGCTCAACGAGGTGCTCCATCGGGTGTTCCCCGAGGAGGCGATCTACCGCATCGACCACTTCCTCGGGAAGGAGTCGGTCGAGGACCTGCTCGTCTTCCGGTTCGCCAACTCGATGCTCGAGCCGCTCTGGAACCGGAACTACATCGCCAGCGTGCAGATCACCATGGCCGAGGAGTTCGGCGTCGAGGGCCGCGGCAAGTTCTACGAGTCGGTGGGCGCGCTGCGCGACGTCTTCCAGAACCACCTGCTGCAGGTCATCGCGCTGCTGGCCATGGAGCCACCCGTGTCGGCCGACGACGGCGCCCTCAGCGACGAGCGGGTCCGGCTGTGGCGGCAGATCCGCCAGGTCGACCCCGACCGGGTCGTGCGCGGCCAGTACCGGGGCTACGCCGACGAGCCCGGGGTCGAGGGCGGCAGCGACGTCGAGACGTTCGTGGCGCTGCACCTCGAGATCGAGTCGTGGCGGTGGGCCGGCGTGCCGTGGCTGGTGCGGGCCGGCAAGTTCCTGCCGGTGTCGGCCACCGAGGCCGTGGTGACGTTCGCCCGGCCGCCGCGGCTGCTGTTCAGCCCCCGGGGGTCACCCCGGCCCCAGCCCAACCGGCTGCGGTTCCGGCTCGGCCACGACGACGGCGTCACCCTGCAGGTCCAGGCCAAGGCGCCCGGCGACGAGCTCGTCAGCAGGCAGGTCGACCTCGACGTGTCGTACTCGTCGGTGTTCCCGGGCCGCCAGGAGGCCTACCAGCGCCTGCTCGAGGACGCCATGCAGGGCGACCACCGCCGCTTCGGCCGGGCCGACGGCGTCGAGGAGCAGTGGCGCATCGTCGAGCGGGTGCTCGAGGACCCGCCGCCGGTCGAGCTGTACCGGCGGGGGACGTGGGGGCCCGTCGGGGCCGAGCCCCTCGCCGCCGGCATCGGCGGCTGGGTCGAGCCCCTGGCGGAGGGGTGAGCGCCCGCTGAACGTCAGCTGAAGGCTTCCCTGCGCCGGGCGGGTCGGCTCGCCCGGCCCGGTCGCGTCGACCACCATGTGGGGCCGTGCTGGCAGTCATCCCCTACGAGACGTTCCCGACGATCGAGCTCGGGCCGCTGACGCTGAGGACCTTCGGGCTGATGGTGGCCCTCGGCGTGCTGGTCGGCGCCTGGCTCGCCGCCCGGTACGCCGAGCGGTTCGGCATCAACCGCGACGAGACCTACCGCGTCGCCACCTGGATGGTGCTGGCCGGCATCGTCGGGTCACGCCTGACCTGGGCCGCCACCCACACCGACGCTGTCGACAGCCCGCTCGACGTGATCGCCATCTGGCAGGGCGGCATCCAGTTCTCGGGCGGGTTCATCGCCGCGCTGGTGGTGGGCCTGCCGTTCTTCCGGCGCTGGACGCGCCTGCAAAGGTGGCGGGTCCTCGACGCCTTCGGCTTCGGGCTGACCATCGGCCTCGCCCTCGGGCGGGTCGGCTGCTACTCGGTCGGCGAGCACTTCGGGCGGGCGAGCACGTTCCCCCTCGCCGTCCGGTACGACGGCGGTGAGGTGCGCGAGCCGGCGCTCGGCAACGTGCCGCTGACCGTCGGCACCACGTTCCACAACGCCGCGCTCTACGAGCTGGGGTGGCTGCTGGTCTTGTTCGCCGCCCTGGCCCTGGTCGTCTGGCGGGCCCGGCGCACGGGCCGCGAGCTGAAGGCCGGCACGCTCGTCGGCTCGTTCGTCGTCTACTACGGCGTGGCCCGGTTCCTGACCGACACGCTGCGGGTCAACGACGAGCGGACCCTGCACCTGACCGGCGCCCAGTGGATGTGCCTGGTGATGGTGCCGGCCGGCGTGTGGATCCTCTGGCGGGTCCGCCCCAAGATGGCCGCCCTGGCCGAGGC
>JBKPAS010000055.1:0-10967 GCA_046744265.1 Actinomycetota bacterium | reverse complement strand
TCGGCGGCAGCGTCACCGCCCTGCGCCTGACCGAGAAGGGCTGGTCGGTGGGCGTGCTGGAGGCCGGCCGGCGCTTCACCCGCGAGACGCTGCCCCGCACGAGCTGGCAGCTCCGCCGCTACCTGTGGGCGCCCCGGCTCGGGCTGCGGGGCATCCAGCGCATCAACCTGCTGAAGGACGTGATGATCCTGTCGGGCGCCGGGGTCGGCGGCGGCTCGCTCGTCTACGCCAACACGCTCTACCGGCCGCTGCCGCCCTTCTACCGCGACCCGCAGTGGGCCGGCATCACCGACTGGCAGGCCGAGCTCGCCCCCCACTACGACCAGGCCGAGCGCATGCTGGGCGTGGTCGAGAGCCCGGTCGAGACGCCGGCCGACGAGGTCATGCGCAAGGTGGCGGCCGAGATGGGCGTCGGCGACACGTTCCACCACACGCCGGTCGGCGTGCTGTTCGGGGACCCGGGGCCCGACGACGCGAACGACCTCGGCGTGGGCCGGGGCGGGGCGCCGGTGCCCGACCCCTACTTCGGCGGCGCGGGGCCCGACCGGGTCACGTGCACGACGTGCGGCTCGTGCATGACCGGCTGCAAGGTCGGGGCCAAGAACACGCTCGACACCAACTACCTGTACCTGGCCGAGCGGGGCGGGGCTCAGGTCTACCCCGAGCACCAGGCGGTGGACATCGTGCCGCTGCCCGGCGGCGGCTACGAGGTCACGACCGTCCGGCCCGGGGCCTGGCTGCCCGGCCGGCGGCGCGAGCGGCGGTTCCGGGCCCGCCACGTCGTGCTGTCCGCGTCGGCGTTGGGGACGCAGAAGCTGCTGCACCGCCTGCGGGACGAGGGCCGCCTGCCCCGCGTATCACCGCGCCTGGGCGAGCTGTCACGGACGAACTCCGAGGCGATCGTCGGTGCCATGTCCCGCAACGCCAAGACCGACCACTCCCGGGGCATCGCCATCACGTCGTCGTTCCACCCCGACGACCACACGCACATCGAGCCGGTCCGCTACGGCAAGGCCTCGAACGCCATGGGCCTGCTGGCGGTGCCGATGGTCGACGGCGGCGGGCGGGTCCCCCGGTGGCTGCGGTTCGTGGGCAACTGCCTGCGCCACCCGTACATCTTCCTGCGGTCGCTGTCGGTGCGGCGCTGGTCCGAGCGGACGATCATCCTGCTGGTCATGCAGACCCTCGACAACTCGATCCGGGTCGTGCGGCGGCGGGGGCGGCTGACGACCGAGCGGGCCGACGGGGCCGCCAACCCGACCTGGATCCCTGCCGGCAACGAGGCCGCCCGCCGCACCGCCGAGCACATCGACGGGGCGCCCGGTTCGTCGGTCAACGAGGCGGTGCTCAACGTGCCCACCACCGCCCACTTCATCGGCGGCTGCGTGATCGGCTCGACGCGGGACGCCGGCGTGATCGACCCCTACCACCGGGTGTTCGGGCACCCGGGACTGCACGTGTGCGACGGCTCGGCGATCAGCGCCAACCTGGGCGTCAACCCGTCGCTGACGATCACGGCGATGACCGAGCGCGCGATGTCGCTCTGGCCCAACAAGGGCGACCCCGACACCCGCCCCCCGCTCGGCGACCCGTACCGCCCCATCCCCCCGGTCCCGCCCCGCACCCCGGCGGTCCCCGCCACCGCCCCGGCGGCCCTGCGCCTGCCGGCCGGTTAGCTCTCGCGGTAGGTGACCGCCAGGTCGAGGATGTCCCCCATGATGCGGACGAGCTCGAAGTCCTTGGGGGTGTAGACGGCGGCGACGCCGGACGAGAGCAACGGGGCCTTGTCCTCGTCGGGGATGATGCCGCCGGCCACGACCGGGGCGTCGACGCCGCCGTCGCGCACCAGGCGCACCACCGACGGCACCAGCTCGAGGTGCGACCCCGACAGGATCGAGAGCCCGATCACGTCGACGTCCTCCTCGATCGCCACGGCGGCGATCTGCTCGGGCGTCAGCCGGATGCCCTGGTAGATGACCTCGAACCCGGCGTCCCGGGCCGCCACCGCGATCTGCTCGGCCCCGTTGGAGTGCCCGTCGAGCCCCGGCTTGGCCACCAGCAGCCGCACGGGCCCGCCGGGCAGCGCCTGCACGCGAGCGGCGATCGAGCGCAGCCCCGCCGAACTGCCCCCGGCGCCGACCGCGGCCGCCACGCCCGTCGGCGCCCGGTACTCGCCGAACACCTCGCGCAGCACGCCCGCCCACTCGCCGGTCGTGCCGCCGGCGTGGGCCAGGTCGATCGTGGCGGGCATCACGTTCTCGCCGGACGACGCCGCCTGCCGCAGCTGGTCGAGCGACCGCTTCACGGCGTCGTTGTCGCGCTCCGACCGCCATGCCTGCACGCCGGCGATCGTCTCGGCTTCGAGGGCGGGGTCGACCTTGAGGATGTGGCTGCCGTCCGATGCGGCCAGCGGCGACGGCTCGGTCTCGGTGAACCGGTTGACGCCGACGACGGTCAGCTCGCCGTCCTCGATGTGGCGGATGCGCTCGGCGTGGCTGCGTACGAGTCGCCCCTTCAGCTCCTCGATCGCCTCGAACGCTCCGCCCAGGGCCAGCACGTCGTCGAGCTCGGCCGACGCCGACTCGACGAGCGAAGCCGTGCGGGCCTCGACCACCTTCGACCCGTCGAAGATGTCGGGGTACTCGAGCAGGTCGGTCTCGTACGCGAGCACCTGCTGCATGCGCAGGGCCCACTGCTGGTCCCACGGGCGGGGCAGGCCCAGCGCCTCGTTCCACGCCGGCAGCTGGAGCGACCGCGCCCGGGCGTTGCGGCTCAGGGTCACGCCCAGCATCTCGAGCACGATGCGCTGGACGTTGTTCTCGGGCTGGGCCTCGGTGAGCCCCAGGCTGTTGACCTGCACGCCGTAGCGGAAGCGCCGGGCCTTGGGGTCACTCACGCCGTAGCGCTCGAGGCCGATGCGGTCCCACATCTGGGCGAAGGCCCGCATCTTGCAGGTCTCCTCGACGAACCGGATGCCCGAGTTGACGAAGAAGCTGATCGAGGCGAACACGTGGGGGAACCGGTCCTCCGGCACCTGCCCCGACGACCGCACGGCGTCGAGCACGCCCACCGCCGTGGCCAGGCTGTAGGCGATCTCCTGCGTCGGCGTCGCCCCGGCCTCCTGCAGGTGGTACGAGCAGACGTTGATCGGGTTCCACTTGGGGATCCACTCGGCGCAGAAGGCGATCATGTCGACGATCAGCCGGCGCGACGGCAGAGGCGGGAAGATGTAGGTGCCGCGGGACAGGTACTCCTTGACGATGTCGTTCTGCGTCGTGCCCCGCAGCTGCTTCGACGGCACGCCCTGGCGCTCGGCGTTGGCCACGTACAGCCCGAGCAGCCAGGCCGCGGTGGCGTTGATCGTCATCGACGTGTTCATCTCGCCGGGCGGGATGCCGTCGAGCAGCTCGCCCATGTGCCCGAGGTGGGCGACGGGCACGCCGACCTTGCCGACCTCGCCCCGGGCCAGCGGGTGGTCGGGGTCATAGCCCGTCTGCGTGGGCAGGTCGAAGGCGATGGAGAGCCCCGTCTGCCCCTTTGCCAGGTTCGTGCGGTACAGCTGGTTGCTCGCCTTGGCGGTCGAGTGACCCGAGTAGGTCCGCATCAGCCACGGTCGATCGGGCTCGGGCAGCGTCACCTCGGTCATGCGTCAAGTGTCCCGCGGCGGTCCCGGAAGCCACAACCGCGGTCGCGCCGCGAAGGTTGCGGCAGCCTCAGCCGACGAACGCCGGCGGCAGCGGCAGCGTGAGCGCCCGGCGGAGCAGGTCCACGTACCGCGACCGCGGCACCTCCACCGCCCCCAGCGAGGCGAGGTGCGGCGTCTGCCACTGCACGTCGAGCAGGCGTCCGGCCGCGCCGCCCTGGGACATCAGCTGGACCAGCCCGACGAGCGCCGCCTTCGACGCGTCCGTCCGCCGGTGGAACATCGACTCGCCGGCGAACAGGCCCCCGATGGCCACGCCGTAAAGGCCGCCGGCCAGCGCTCCGTCGTCCAGCCCCCACGCCTCGACCGAGTGGACCCACCCCATGCGGTGCAGCCGCCCATACGCGACCCGGACCTCTTGTGTGATCCAGCCATGCGGCCGCCGGGGGTCGGCGCACGCCTCGATGACCGCCTCACACGCCGTGTCGACCCGCAGCTCGAAGCGGCGCAGGCTGCGGCGCAGCGAGCGGCTGACGTGCAGGCCGTCGAGCGGGACGACCGCCCGCGGGTCGGGCGACCACCACCCCATCGGCCGCCGGCCCCCCAGCGGCATGGGGAACAGCCCGGCCCGGTAGGCCGCCAGCACGGTGCCCGGCTCGAGGTCGCCGCCGACGCCGACCAGGCCATGCTCGTCGGCCGCGCTCACGGACGGGAACGCCCACGAGGTCAGCGGCGGCTCCACGGGCATAGCCGCGTCAAGGTAGCTCCCGCCCGAGCAGGCGCTACCTCGCTACGTCGCTACTTCGCCGCGTAGTCGTAGAACCCGCGCCCCGACTTCCGGCCCAGGTGGCCGGCGGCCACCATGCGCCGCAGGCGCGGGACCGGCGAGTAGTTGGGGTCGCGGAACTCGTCGTAGAGCGCGTCGAGGATGGCGAGCGACGTGTCGAGCCCGACCAGGTCGAGCAGCGCCAGCGGGCCCATCGGGAAGTTGCAGCCGCCCTTCATGGCCGCGTCGATGTCGTCGCGGCTGGCCGTGCCGTTCTCGAGCATCCGCACGGCGTTGTTGAGGTAGGGGAACAGCAGGGCGTTGACGATGAACCCGGCCCGATCGGCCACCTCGACCGGCTCCTTGCCGCAGGCCTCGGCGAACGCCCGGGCCTCCGCGACCGTCTCGTCGCTCGTCACCAGCGTGCGGACCAGCTCGACGAGGCTCATGGCCGGCGCCGGGTTGAAGAAGTGGACGCCGCACACCCGCTCGGGCCGCTCGGTCGCGACCGCCAGCTCGATGACCGGCAGGGTCGAGGTGTTGGTGGCCAGGATCGCGCCGGCCTTGACGATGCGGTCGAGCTCGGTGAACAGCTCCTTCTTGACGCCCAGGTCCTCGACGACCGACTCGAGCACGAGGTCGCAGTCGGCCAGCGCGTCGAGGTCGCTCGTGGCGGTCACCCGGGCCTGCACGGCCGCGGCGTCGGCCTCGTCGAGGCGGCCCTTGGCGACCTGCTTGGCCAGCGACTCGCCGAGCCCGGCAACCATGGCATCGGCGGTCTCCTGCTTGCGGGACCGCAGCACGACGTCGATGCCGGCTTTGGCCGCGACTTCGGCGACGCCAGACCCCATGATCCCCGAACCGACGATGCCAATGCGTTCCACGGCCATGGCGGCGAGGTTACTGAACGGTAGTGAAGCGATTCCACCGGCCCCTCGACCGGGTCGGTACGGTCACCGCCATGAGCGGAGTGTTGGCACTTGTGGGCGGGGCCGAGTGGACCACCGGCTGCGACTTCGACCGCGGCCTGCTCGAGGCGAGCGGCACCGACGAGGTGGTGATCCTGCCGACGGCGGCGGCCTACGAGCACCCCGCCCGGGTGGCCGCCACCGCCGCGGCCTGGTTCGAGTCGCTCGGCGCCAAGACGGTCCCGGTCATGGCCGTCGACCGGCCCGGGGCCCACGGCGAGGCCCACGTCGCCGCCGTCCGCTCGGCCCGGTTCGTCTACCTGTCCGACGGCTCGCCGATGCACCTGCGGTCGGTGCTCATGCGCAGCCCGCTGTGGGACGCGCTCGTCGCCGCCTGGCGCGACGGGGCGGTCCTGGCCGGCTCGGCCGCCGGGGCGATGGTGCTGTGCGACCCGATGGTCGACCCCCGGGGCGGCGCCTTCACGGTGGGGCTGGGGCTGCTCGGCCAGGTCGGGCTGGTCCCGCGGCTGGACACCTGGACCGAGGACAAGCTCCACCGCACCCTGCAGCTCGCGCCGGCCGGCCTGCCGGTGGTCGGCGTCGACCAGCGGACCGCCGTGGTGCGCGACCCCGGCGGGGCGTGGCGGGCCGAGGGCGTTGGCAACGTGACGGTCTGGCTCGACGGCGACCAGGTCGCACTGGACCGGCTCGACGCGCTGGCGCTCCCCGCCTGAACCAGCTGAGCCGCTCGGGCTACCCGCCCGAGCCGCCCGCCGCCTCACCCGGCGTGATGTCGATGACGTCGATCTCGAACGCAAGGGGTGAGTTCGCGGGGATACCGCCCTGCGGGCTCCCTTGCGCGCCGTACGCGTTGTCGGACCCGATGACCAGCCGGCGCCGCTCGCCGACCTTGGCCCCGACGAGCCCCTGGTCCCACCCGGCGATCACCGAACCCTGACCGAGCGTGACGTCGAGCGGCTGGCCCCGCTCATACGACTGGTCGAACACGTTGCCGTCGGGCGTCTTGCCGATGTAGTTCACCTTGACGGTGTCGCCGGCGGCTGCGCCGTCACCCCGCCCCTCGATCAGCGTCGTGCACTCGATGGCGTCCGCGGGCGTGTCGGACGGCGGGGGCTCGGGGTCGGGCGCCGAGCGGTCGGCGACGGCGCCGGACGGCGCCGGCTCCGCGCCGCCCGACGGCTTCTGGCAGTCGAACCCGGACGTCGTCGACGCGTCGGTCGCGGTGTCGTCACCGTTGTCGCCCCGCAGTGCCGAATAGGCGAACAAGACGGCCAGGAGCGCCACGACGGCGATCGCCACGCGCACCGCCGTGCGGCGGGTACGGGCCCGGCGCGCGGCGGCGAACTGGGCCTCGGCACGCAGCTGCTTGCCGACCTTCTGGCGCTCTCGTTTCTCTGTCCCCACGAAGCCGTGAGGCTACTTCTCGCGGCTCCGGGGGCGTAGCCGGCGAGGTAGCGGCTGCAACGAGCGACTAGCGCCGGGGCCTCCCACGAGGTATATGACCTGCTAACGATGACCACGCTGACGGGCCTCGAATGCACGCGACGCAGCCGAGGATGCGAGAATCATCGTGAGCGGCGGTTCCGGTGACGACCACACGAGAACCAGATGAGTGACGAAGACAAGGAAGACGAAGACCTACCCATGAGCGTCACGCTCGAGGTCGGTCGCCGGCTGCGGGCCCTGCGCAAGGCGCGGCGGCTGTCTCTCGACGACGTCGAGCGGCACTCGTCCGGGCGCTGGAGCGCATCCGCCGTCGGTGCCTACGAACGAGGGTTCCGCACGCTGAGCCTGCCGCGACTGCACGAGCTCGCCTCCTTCTACGACGTGCCGGTGTCGGTGCTGCTCGGTGAGCAGCCGGCCGCCGCGGCCGAGGAGCCACGCAAGCTCGTGCTCGACCTCGAGGCCCTGTCACAGGTGCCGGAGGCGGGTTCGGTGCAGCGGTTCGTCCGCTCGATCATCCTCGAGCGCGGCGACTTCAACGGACGGGTGCTGACGATCCGCAGGGACGACCTCCGGGCCATCGCCGCCCTGCTGCAAACCGATCCGCCACGCGCGGTGACGCAGCTCGAGGAGTGGGGGGCGCTCGTCGAGAGCCCGACGAAGCTCGGCTGAGCCCGAGCCGGGCCGCCGCAGGCCCACCCACAAATGACACGCTCCGTAACGGTTCGATCGGCGCGCCTGCGGGCGGGTAGGTTCACCCTCCGTGCCCTTGGTCGTCCAGAAGTTCGGCGGCACGTCGGTCGCCGACCCCGATCGCATCCGCGAGGTGGCCGACCACGTCGCGCGCACCGTCCGCCACGGCAACACCGTGGTCGTCGTCGTCAGCGCCATGGGCAAGGAGACCGACGAGCTCATCCGCCTGGCCGGCGTGGTGTCCGACGTCCGCCCCGGCCGGGAGATGGACATGCTGATCACCGCCGGCGAGCGCAAGGCGATGGCGCTGCTGTGCATGGCGCTGCACTCGCTCGGCATCGAGGCCGACAGCTTCACCGGCAGCCAGGCCGAGATCATCACCGACGACAGCCACACCAACGCCAAGATCGTCGAGTTGCGCGCCGAGCGCATCCGCAGGGCGCTGGCGGCCGGGCGGGTCCCGGTGGTCGGCGGGGCGCAGGGCGTGTCGCAGACGGCCCGCGACGTCACGTTCCTGGGGCGGGGCGGGTCCGACACGACCGCCGTCGCCCTGTGCCACGCGCTGGGCGGCGACGTGTGCGAGCTCTACACCGACGTGTCGGGCGTGTTCACCGCCGATCCCCGGCTCGTGCCCGAGGCCCGGCGCATGAAGACCGTCTCGTTCGACGAGATGCTCGAGATGACCGCGTCGGGCTGCCCCAAGCCGGCCATGCGGTCGGTCGAGTTCGCCCGGCGGTGGCGCGTCAAGCTGCACGTCCGCTCGGCCTTCACGTGGGAGCCGGGCACCTGGGTACAAGAGGAGGACCCCTCGATGGAGCAGGCGATCGTCTCCGCGGTCACCCACGACGTGAGCGAGGCCAAGGTGACGGTGTCCGGCGTGCCCGACAAGCCCGGCATCGCCGCCCGCCTGTTCCGTGAGCTGGCCGACCGCGACGTGAACGTCGACATGATCGTCCAGAACGTGTCCGACCACGGGGTGACCGACATCTCGTTCACCGTGCCCAAGCAGGACCTCGACACCGGCACCGAGGTGTGCCGGGCGCTGGCCGCCGAGATCGGGGCCACCGGCGTCTCCTCGGACCGCGACATCGCCCGCGTGAGCATCGTCGGCGCCGGCATGAAGTCGAACCCGGGCGTGGCCGCCACGATGTTCGAGACCCTGGCCGACCGGGGCATCAACATCGAGATGATCTCGACCTCGGCCATCCGCACGTCGTGCGTCGTGCGCGAGGACCAGGTCGAGCAGGCGGTCCAGGCGCTGCATCGGGCGTTCCCCGAGGCCGACTGACCCTCGGCTAACCCTCTTGGGGCCGGGCGGGCGCGGCCGTAGCCTGTCCGACCATGCGCGTCGGAGTGTTCGGCGCCACCGGCCAGGTCGGTGGCGTCATGCGGCAGGTGCTGGCCGAGCGGGGCTTCCCGGTCGACGAGATCAGGTTCTTCGCCTCGGCCCGGTCTGCCGGGCGGGCGTTGCCGTGGGGCGGCGGCGAGGTCACGGTCGAGGACGCCGAGACGGCGGACTACGCCGGCCTCGACATCGCCCTGTTCTCGGCGGGGGCGACGGCGTCCAAGCGGCTGGCGCCGCGGGTCGCGGCGGCCGGGGCGACCGTCGTCGACAACTCGTCGGCTTGGCGCATGGACCCCGACGTGCCACTGGTCGTGGCCGAGGTCAACCCACACGCGTTGGCGTCGCGGCCGAAGGGCATCGTCGCCAACCCGAACTGCACGACCATGGCGTTCATGCCGGTCATGGCGCCCCTGCATCGCGAGGCGGGCCTGCGGCGGCTGGTCGTGAGCACGTACCAGGCCGTGTCCGGCGGCGGGCTGGCGGGCACCGCGGAGCTCGACGAGCAGGTCCGCAAGACGGCCGACGGGGCCGCGGCGCTGGCGTTCGACGGGCGGGCGGTCGACTTCCCGGCGCCGTCGGTGTTCGCGGCGCCGATCGCCCACAACGTGCTGCCCCTGGCGGGGATGCTGGTCGACGACGGCTCGGGCGAGACGAACGAGGAGCAGAAGCTCCGCAACGAGAGCCGGAAGATCCTCGAGATCCCCGAGCTGCCGGTGTCGGGCACGTGCGTGCGGGTGCCGGTGTTCACCGGGCACTCGCTGTCGATCAACGCCTCGTTCGAGCGCGAGCTGACGCCCGAGCGGGCGCTCGAGCTGCTGACGGCGGCGCCCGGGGTGGCCGTGGTCGACGTGCCGACCCCGCTCCAGGCGGCGGGGACCGACCCGGCGTACGTCGGGCGGGTCCGGCGCGACCCGACGGTCGAGCACGGCCTGGCCCTGTTCGTCTCGAACGACAACCTGCGCAAGGGCGCCGCGCTCAACGCTGTCCAGATCGCAGAGTTGCTGGTCCGCTAGGCGCAGACGCAGGGGCGGGAGCCGCAGCGGGGGCAGCCGTCCGCGTAGCGGGCCGCGGCCTCGTGGAGGCCGATGTCGAGCTGCTCGGCCAGCGACGCCAGCCAGGCGAGCACGTCGCCCAGCTCGTGGCGCTGCTGGTCGCGGTCGCCCTTGCGCACCGCCTGGGCCAGCTCGCCGAGCTCCTCGGTGAGCCAGGCCACCGTGGCCGGCACGCCCCGGGCCCGGTCGCGCGCCCCGTAGGTCTCGGCCATCAGCTTCTGGAACGCCGCGAGGTCCACGGCCGGCCAGGCTACGGGGCCGGCTGGGTCGCCGAGCGCGCCGGGGGCGGGCGCCAGTCGAGGGCGACCCACTGGTCACCTCGGCGCAGGCTGCGCCAGGCGTGCGGGCGCTCGGGCCCGTACCGGATCCGCAGCGCCAGCCGCTCGACCCCGGGCCGGCCGGCCGACCGCCAGCGGTCGATGACGTTGAGCAGGGCGAGCTCGGCGCCGCGCCCGCCGTGGGCCTCGATGCGGGTGTGGCGGCTGCCGCCGACCAGGAAGGCGAGGCTGCCGTCGACCGCGTCCACCACGCCGAGGCCCATCTCGCCGGCGGCCGCCCACTCGGGCCGCGAGCACTCGAGCAGCCGCTCCTCGGGCAGTCCCAGCGCGGTGTAGGCGGCCAGCGACCAGCCCGACACCGGGCCCACGTCGAGCCGGCGCCGCCGGGCGAAGCCGAGCGCGGTCACGACCAGGGCCTGCCGGGCAGGGGTGTCCATGCCGGCGATCGCCGGTCCCCACATCTCGACCAGCGACCGGCCGCCGGAATCGCTCGACGCCGAGCCGCCGCAGGCGCCGGCACCGCCGGACACCTCCGGCGCGGCCAGCGTCGCCCCCCGCCGCCCGTCGTTGCCGCCCCGCAGCGCCATGAACCCGCCGGACGTCACGCCGATCGAATCGAACCCGGCCGCCACCTTGCGGAACGCCGTCACGGCCTGCACGGCGAACAGCACCGAGCTGAGCCGCACCGGGACGACCAACATGCCGCCGGGCCGCATCTGGTCGAACCACGCCCGCGGCACCGACGGCGTGCTGGCGGTGACGACGATGCGGTCGAGGGGCGTCGCGTCGGGTGCTCCGTCCCGGCCGTCGCCCACCAC
>JBKPAS010000020.1:0-16942 GCA_046744265.1 Actinomycetota bacterium | reverse complement strand
CGCGCACCCTGCCCGAAGTCGCGCGCAGCGTGGTGGCGCTGGCGGGGGTGCGGGGGGCAGAGGCTCCTGCCGGAGCCCCCCGGCGTCGGTCGGTCCGGGTTGGGCGGGCGAGCGACAGGCAGTGTGTGCGGCCGGCTGGGGGCGCCAAAGGAGGGGGAGCCGGAGGGGGGAGGGTCTCCCTCCCCCCTCCATCAAGGCTCGAGGGCGGCCCGGAAGAAGTCGCGGATCGACTGGATGCGGGCCTCGAGCGCCTCCTCGGTCATGGGGTCGCGGCCGAGCATGCCCCGCAGGAAGTGCTGCTCGCTGAAGTAGTTGAGGACCGCCCCGTAGCCGCTGATGATCAGCTGCTCGGGGTCGTGCTTGCGCAGGCGGCCGGCGCCCATCTCGCGGTCGAAGTAGGCCACCGCCCGCTGGAACCACGGCCGCAGCGCCTCGCCCAGGTCGAACCCGAGGTGCTCGCCGTCGGCCAGCGACTCGTGGCGCACCAGGCGCACGAACTCGGGGTTCTCGGCGAACCACCGGACGGTCGCGGTGAGGATGCGGTCGACGTGCGTCCACCCGTCGCCCTCGGGGTCGAGGCCCTCGCGGATCGCCGCTTCCATCCGCTCGCCCCAGTCGGACAGGGCCCGGCGGAAGACGGCCTGGTAGATGGCCTCTTTCGACGGGAAGTGGTGCAGCAGGCTGGCCCGGCGGATGCCGACGCCGGCCGCGATGTCGTTGAGGGACGTGCCCTCGTAGCCGTGCTCCGCGAAGCAATGGCGCGCCTCGGTGAGGATCGCCGCCCGTGTCGAACCTGCTTCTCCATCACCTTCGTGTGCCACCGGGCAGGAGGGTACCGGCGCCGCCACGTGCACATGCGTGCACCTGCCTGCACATGTCACACGGGCCCGACGTCGCCTACCGACCAGTAGGTAGGTATGGTGGGCCCATCATCCCCACCCCACTTCTCGCGATCGTGCTGGGCCTCGCGCTGAGCCAGGTCGGCAACTTCGCCACCACGATCTACCTCCACCGGGCGCTCGCACACCGGGCGATCACGCTCTCGCCGGCCGCCAACTTCGCCAGCCGGGTCGTGATCTGGCTGACCACGGGCATCAAGCCCCGCGAGTGGGCGGCCGTCCACCGCCGCCACCACGCCTTCACCGACACCGAGGGCGACCCGCACTCCCCCAAGCTGCTCGGCTGGGTCCGGGTCCAGCTGACGAACGCGGCGCTCTACCGGCGGGCGGCCCGCGACGGCGTGACCGTCCCCCGCTACGCCCGCGACATCCCCCGCGACGGGTGGGACCGGGCCCTGCTCGACCGGGCCTGGATCGGCCTCGGCATCACGTTCGCCCTGCTCATCCTCGTGCTCGGGCCGGTGTGGGGCGTCGTCGCCGGGCTCGTCCACGTGCTCGCCTACCTGGCCACCAACGCCGCGGTCAACGCCATCGCTCACACGTTCGGGCGGCGGCCGTACGACAACACGGCCACCAACCTGCAGTGGCTGGCGTTCCTGACCGGCGGCGAGGGGCTGCACAACAACCACCACGCGGCGCCAACCGTGGCCCGGCTGGCGCACCGGCGGGGCGAGATCGACCCGGCCTGGCCCGTCGTGCGACTGCTGCGGCGGCTCGGGCTGGCCACGGTCCGCCACGAGCGGCCGCACGAACGGCCCCGCCGCCCCGCCAGGGCTGCGTAACGCGGGCGCCTTGGCGGCCGCCCCGAACCGTTAGGTTCAGGGCCATGGACATCGTCGCCGCCGTGTTCGTCGAGGGGATCGAGCTGCGTACCGCCTTCGAGGGCGGCCCCACGCTCATCGACCTGACCGGCGTGCACTTCTCGGCCCCGGCCCCGGCGCCCCCGCCCGTGACGATGACGCCGCACCTCGTCGTCCTCGTCCGCTGCCCGGCCGACGACCCGGGGACCGGCGTGCTCGAGGTCGTGTTCCGGCGCGACGGCGAGCAGATCGCCCGCAACGTCCAGCCGCTGCAGGTCGAGCCGGGGAAGTTCACCTACCGCCTGGTGCGGGGCGAGCTCGACCTGCCCGACTACGGCACGGTCGAGGCGCATTGCCGCATCGACACCGGCCACGTCACCGTGGTCCCCTACACCCTGGTGCCGGCCCCGGCCGGCGCCACGTAGCCCGCAGAGAAGATCCCATGCCGTTCGCCACCGCCCTGTCGCAGCACCCCGAGGCCGCCGAGGCCACCGGCGAGGTCGTCGGGCGGGTCCTCGACCAGCTCGACGCCGTGCCCGACCTGGCGGTCATGTTCTGCTCGCCCCACCACGTCGACGCGGTCGAGGACATCGCGGAGACCGTGCGCGGCCTCGTCTCCCCCCGGGTGCTGATCGGCGCGACGGCCGGCGCGGTGATCGGCGGCGACCGCGAGGTCGAGGAGGGCCCGGCCCTCAGCCTGTGGGCGGCGACTCTGCCGGCCGTTCCCCGCCCCGTGAGGGTGACGGCGGTGCGCACCCCCTCGGGCGTGGCCGTACAGGGCCTGCCGGTCACCGAGCTGCCCGAGGGAGGCACGCTGATCCTGCTGGTCGACCCGTTCTCGCTGCCGGTCGACGCCGTGCTCGACGCCGTGGACGCGGCCGGCACCGGCGTGCGGGTGGCGGGCGGCATGGCCTCCGCGTCGGGCATCCCGGGCGGGAACCGCCTGGTGCTCGACGGCACGGTGGCGCGCGAGGGGGCCGTCGGGGTCGTGCTCGACCCGCCGGCGGCCACGACCACCGTCGTGTCGCAGGGATGCCGGCCGCTCGGCGATCCGATGATCGTCACCAAGGCCGACGGGAACGTGATCGCCGAACTGGCGGGCCGCCCGGCGCTCGACCGCGTCGCCGAGCTCGCGACCAAGGCCAGCCCCGAGGACCGGGAGCTGCTGGCGTCGGGCCTGCACATCGGGGTCGCCGTCGACGAGCACCTGTCGACCTTCGAGCGGGGCGACTTCCTCGTCCGGGGCGTCGTGGGGGCTGACCGGGCAACGAAGGCGATCGTGGCGGGCGCGGTGATCCCGGTCGGCACGACGGTCCAGTTCCAGGTGCGGGACGCGGTGGCCGCGGACGAGGACCTGAACGCCCTTCTCGCCCCCGTGCTCGGCGACGGCGCCCTGCTGTTCACGTGCAATGGGCGCGGGACGCACCTGTTCGACGTGCCCGACCACGACGCCCGGGCCGTCAGCGACGCCATCGGCGCCGACACGGTCGCCGGCATGTCGTGCGCCGGCGAGCTGGGGCCCGTCGCCGGTCGCAGCTTCGTCCACAGTTTCACCGCCAGTGTCGTGCTGTTCCACGACGGTTAACAGGCGAGTGGCCGGGGCGCCCGGGAGTCGCGACCCGGATCAGTAGGGTTGGGCATGCATGACCGCTGACCCCTCCCTCGAGCAGCGTGCCATCAACGTCATCCGTGGCCTGGCCATGGATGCCCCCCAGGCGGCCAACAGCGGCCACCCGGGCACCGCGATGGCCCTCGCACCCCTGGCCCACGTGTTGTGGACCCGTGTCCTCCGCTACGACGCCGAGGCGCCCCACTGGCCCGATCGCGACCGGTTCGTACTGTCCGCCGGCCACGCGTCGATCCTGCTGTACTCGATGCTCCACCTCACCGGCTACGGCCTGACGCTCGACGACCTGCGGGCGTTCCGGCAGTGGGGCTCGCACACGCCGGGCCACCCCGAGGTCCACCACACCGCGGGCGTCGAGGTCACGACCGGTCCGCTGGGGCAGGGCGTCGGCAACGCGGTGGGCATGGGCATCGCCGAGCGGTGGCTGCGGGCCCGGTTCGGGCCCGAGCTGTGCGACCACCGCACCTATGTCATCTGCAGCGACGGCGACCTGATGGAGGGTGTCAGCCACGAGGCCGCCTCGCTGGCCGGGCACCTCGGCCTGGGCCGACTGATCTACGTCTACGACGACAACCACATCACGATCGACGGCGAGACCGAGCTGGCCTACTCCGACGACGCCGCGGAGCGGTTCGAGGCCTACGGCTGGCACGTCGAGCGGCTCGGTGAGGTGGCCAACGACACCGACACGCTCGAGGCCGCGCTGCGGCGGGCAGCCGACGTCGAGGACCGTCCCTCCCTGCTCGTGCTGCGCAGCCACATCGGCTGGCCGTCGCCCACCTACACCGACACCGAGCATGCCCACGGCAACCCGCTGGGCGAGGACGAGGTCCGCCGCACCAAGGAGATCCTCGGCCTGCCGCCCGACGAGACGTTCTGGGTGCCCGACGACGTCGCCGACCTCTACCGCGAGGCGGGCCGCCGGGGGCGCGACGAGCGCGAGAAGTGGGAGAAGCGCCTGGCCGAGTACACGGGCGACCGCGCCGCCTACGAGGCCTGCATGGCGCAGGCCGGCCTGCCGGGGTGGGAGCAGGCTCTCCCGGCGTGGGAGCCGGGCGAGAAGCTCGCCACCCGCAAGGCCAGCGGCGCCTGCCTCCAGGCACTCACCGAGAAGGTCCCCGGCCTCGTCGGCGGCGGCGGCGACCTGACCGGCAACACGGGCACCGCCATCAAGGGCCTGGGGGTCCAGTCGGCGGAGGACCCGGGCGGCCGGCAGATCTACTTCGGCGTGCGCGAGCACGGCATGGGCGCGGCGCTCAACGGCATGGCCCTGCACGGTGGGGTGATCCCGGTCGGCGGCACGTTCTTCGTGTTCAGCGACTACATGAAGCCGGCCGTGCGCCTGGCGGCGATGTCGGAGGCCAAGGCCGTGTTCGCGTTCACCCACGACTCCGTGGGCCTGGGGCAGGACGGTCCCACCCACCAGCCGATCGAGCACCTGGCCGCGCTGCGGGCCGTGCCCGGGCTGCGGCTGATCCGCCCGGCCGACGCCAACGAGACGGCGGCGGCATGGCGCATCGCGGTGACTGGCGACGGCCCCACCGCGCTGGTCCTCACCCGGCAGAACCTGCCGGTGCTCGTCGGCACGGCCGGGGCCCCGGTCGAGCGCGGCGCCTACGTGCTGGTCGACGTGGCCGAGCCCGACGTCGTGCTCGTCGGCACGGGCAGCGAGGTGTCGGTGTGCGTCGAGGCGGCGGCTCTGCTGGGCGCCGACGGGCACCGGGCCCGGGTGGTGTCGATGCCGTCGTGGGACCTGTTCGCCGCCCAGCCCGACGAGTATCAGGACTCGGTGCTGCCGCCCCCGGTGCCCACCCTGGCCGTCGAGGCGGCGGCCAGCCTGGGGTGGGACCGCTGGGTCGACGACAGCGTGAGCATCGACCGGTTCGGGGCGTCTGCGCCCGGTGATGTTGCGCTCGCCAACTTCGGGTACACCCCAGAAAACGTCGCGGCGCGCGCCCGCCGCCTCATCGACGATCTGCAGGAGGAAGCTTCATGAGCAAGCTCCAGGACCTGTACCGGGTGCACGGGCAGAGCCCGTGGCTCGACAACCTCCAGCGGGGCCGGCTCGTCGACGGCGAGCTGGAGCGCTGGGTCGAGCGGGGCGTGCGGGGCATCACGTCCAACCCCACGATCTTCCAGAAGGCGATCGCGGGGTCGGACAAGTACGACGAGCAGTTCGGCGACCTGGCCCGCAGCGGTATGCCGGTCGACGACGCCTACTGGGACCTGGTGGTCGCCGACATCGAAGACGCCCTGCGCATCCTGCGGCCCGTCCACGACGAGAGCGACGGCGTCGACGGCTACGTGTCGCTGGAGGTCGCCCCCGACCTGGCTCGCGACAGCGACGGCACGGTCGCGTCGGCCAAGGCCCTGCACGACCGCATCGCCGAGCCCAACCTGTTCGTCAAGGTGCCGGCGACGGCCGAGGGCGTCGAGGCCATCCGCCAGCTCATCGGCGACGGCCGCAGCATCAACGTCACCCTCATCTTCGGTCTCGACCGCTACGCCGAGGTGATCGAGGCCTACCTGTCGGGCCTCGAGGCCTGCCAGGGCGACCTGTCCCACCTGTCCAGCGTCGCCTCGTTCTTCGTCAGCCGGGTCGACACCGAGGTCGACCGCCGGCTCGAGGCGATCGGCTCGCCCGAGGCCCTCGAGCTGCGGGGCAAGGCCGCGGTCGCCCAGGCCCAGCTCGCCTACGCCACCTTCCTCGACCACTTCCGCGGCCCCCGGTGGGACGCCCTGGTTGCCCGCGGCGCGCGGGTCCAACGCCCACTGTGGGCGTCGACCTCCACCAAGAACCCCGCCTACCCCGACACCCTGTACGTCGACCCGCTCATCGGCCCCGACACCGTCAACACCATGCCCGAGGTCACGCTCGAGGCGTTCGACGACCACGGCACGCTCGCCCGCGCCGTGGACGCGGATGCCGACTCGGCCCGCGCTACGTTCGAGGCCATCCGCACGGTCGGTGTGGACCTCGACGACGTGAGTCGTGTCCTCGAGGACCAAGGTGTGGCATCGTTCGCGAAGAGCTTCGACGAGCTCATCACGACGTTGTCCAGCAAGGCGGAAGATCTGTCGGGCAGGACGGCCTAGGGGCGACAGGCCGTTCGGTTCGACCGGGGGCCCGTCCCCCGCAGAGGTTCGGCGCCGAAGCCGCCCGGCGCCACAGATGGGGAGGCAGAGTGCACGGTGAGCTCGTAGTGGTCGACGACGTGCCGGGCGAGTTCGCCGAGCGGGTCATCGAGGCGTTCCACAGCCGGCCGCACGACAGCTTCTCGCTGGCCCTGTCCGGCGGCGAGACCGCGCGCCGTAGCTACGAGCGGCTCGCCGACGACGCCGGCAGCCAGATCGACTGGTGGAAGGTCGACGTGTACTGGGGCGACGAGCGCTGCGTGCCGCTCGACGACCCCGAGTCCAACTACCGGCTGGGGCGTGAGGCGCTGCTCGAGCGGGTCGGGGCGGTCAACGCCAACTACCCGATGCGGTGCGAAGAGGGTCCCGACCCCTACCAGCTGCGGCTCGGCGAGCTGGGGCGCATCGACGTGATCCACCTCGGGCTCGGTCCCGACGGGCACACGGCCTCGCTGTTCCCGGGCTCGCCGGCCCTCGACGCCGACCCCGGCCGGCTGGTCGTCATGAACGAGGACCCGAACGGCCGCAACCCCCACCGGCGCATGACGCTCACGTTCGCCGGTATCGAGCGGGCCCGCCTGGTGCTGATCACCGTATCGGGCGAGCAGAAGCGCGAGGCGCTGGCCAAGGTGGCCGCCGGCGACCCCGGCGTCCCCGCCACCCACGTGCGGGCCGACCGGGTGCTGTGGATCGCCGACCCGGCCGCCGCCGGCGACCTGGCCTAGCGTGGGCCTGGCGTGACGCTCGCCGAGGCGGCCCGGCGGGTGCGGTGGAGCGTCCGGCTGCGCCTGCTCTTCGCCAACCTTGCGGGCGGGCTGGCCGTGATGACGATCCTGTTCCTCTCGTCCGGGCGGCTGGCCCCTGACCTGCCGCTGGCTGTCGAGGTCACCGCCTGGTTCGTGCCGCTCGTCCTGCTGTTCGCCGTGGCCTACGCCTGGGGCCACGCTGCCTTCAACCGGTCGGTCCAGTGGGCCCGCGGGGAGCGGCGGCCCACCGACGCCGAGAAGCGCGACATGCTGCGTCAGCCCTGGCGCCAGGCGCGCCGGCCGCTCGTCTTCTGGCTGGTGGGCGCGGCGTTCTACGCCACGCTGTCGGCGATCGGCGGCGCCGACCTCGAGACCGTCGGGTCGGTCGTCGACGCCAGCGTGCTCGGCGGGCTGACGACCAGCGCACTCAGCTACCTGCTGATCGAGCGGTCGTTCCGGCCGCTGTTCGTCCACGTGCTCGACGACATGCCGGCCGGGCTGCCGGGCCGCCCCCGCACGATGGGCATCCGCATGCGGCTGCTCGTGGCGTGGGCGGCGGGCTCGGGCATCCCGCTGCTGGCCATCGCCGTCGACACCACGATCGGCGGCCACGACCTCACCCGCCCGGCGCTGGCGGTGGTGGCCGGCGTCGGGGTGGGCGCCGGGCTGCTGGCGACCATGTCCTCGGCGTGGAGCCTGGCCGAGCCGCTCGACGGCGTGCGCGACGCCCTCGCCCGGGTGCGCGACAACGACCTCTCGGTCGGGCTGGTGGTCGACGACGGCGGCGAGGTCGGCGAGGTCCAGGCCGGGTTCAACCAGATGGTCGAGGGCCTGCGCGAGCGCCAGCAGCTGCGCGACCTGTTCGGCCGGCACGTCGGCCGCGAGGTGGCGGCCCACGCCCTGGCCCAGGGCACGGGCCTCGGCGGCGAGCAGGCCGAGGCCAGCGTCGTGTTCGTGGACATGATCGGCTCGACGGCCATGTCCGAGGTCCTGCCGCCCGACGAGGTGGTGGCCACGCTCAACGACTTCTTCGGCGTCGTGGTGCGGACCGTCGACGGCCAGGGCGGCTGGGTCAACAAGTTCGAGGGCGACGGGGCGCTGTGCGTGTTCGGGGTGCCGGGGACCCAGCCCGACCACCCCGAGCGGGCGCTGCGGGCGGCCCGCCTGCTGCATCAGGCCCTGGGCGTGCTGCGCGACCGGCACCCGGGGCTCGAGGCCGGCATCGGCGTGTCGTCGGGCCGGGTCGTGGCCGGCAACGTGGGCACCGAGGCCCGCTACGAGTACACGGTCATCGGGCCGGCCGTGAACGAGGCCGCCCGGCTCACCGACGTGGCCAAGGGCCGGGGGGTCAAGGTGCTGGCGTCGGGCGAGGTGGTCCGCCGGGGCGGCGGCGAGTCCACGAAGTGGCGGGACGTGGGCACGGTCGGCCTCCGCGGCCGCCAGTCCCCCACCGCGATCTACGAACCGGTCGTCCCGGCCCGCGTCGTCACGGAGTCTGCTGGATAGCCTGCCGGCGATGCCGAGTCTGCTCGATCTGCCGCTCGACGAGTTGCTCGCTCGGGCCAGCGACCGCCGAGACCGTGCCACCGGTACTCGGGTGACCTACTCACCCAAGGTCTTCATCCCGCTGACGATGCTCTGTCGCGATCGCTGCGGCTACTGCACGTTCGCCCAGCCGCCGGCCCGGCTCGAGAAGCCCTACCTCTCGCCCGACGACGTGCTGGCGATCGCCAGGGCGGGCGCCCAGGCCGGCTGCCACGAGGCGCTGTTCACGCTCGGCGAGCGGCCCGAGCAGCGCTACCCCGCGGCGGCCGACTGGCTGGCCGCCCGGGGCTACGACTCGACCGTCCACTACCTGGCCGAGATGTGCCGGCTGGTGCTCGACGAGACCGGCCTGCTCCCGCACGCCAACGCCGGCGCCCTGCACGAGGACGAGCTGGCCCGGCTGCGGCCGGTCGCCCCCAGCCAGGGGATGATGATCGAGACGCTGCGGCCGGACCTCGACGCCCACCACGGCTCGCCGGACAAGACGCCCGAGCGCCGGCTGGCGACGCTCGAGGCCGCGGGCCGGCTGGCGATCCCGTTCACGACCGGCATCCTCGTCGGCATCGGCGAGACCAGGGAGGACCGGCTCGCCGCGCTGCAGGCGATCGCCGAGTCTCACGCGCGGTGGGGGCACGTGCAGGAGGTCATCGTCCAGAACTTCCTGCCCAAGCCCGGCACGGCGATGCACCGGGCCGCGGCCTGTCCCACCGACGACCACCTCGAGGCCATCGCCCTGGCCCGGCTGGTGCTGCCCGACGACGTGCACGTCCAGGCTCCACCCAACCTGGCCGACGACTTCGGCGTGCTGCTCGACGCCGGCATCGACGACTGGGGCGGCGTGTCGCCGATCACCGCCGACCACGTGAACCCCGAGCGGCCGTGGCCCGCGCTCGACCGGCTGCGGGCCGTCACCGAGGCCCGGGGCTTCGCCCTCGCCCCCCGCCTGACCGTGTACCCGCACGTGGTGGCCGCCGCCGAGCGGTGGATCGACGAGGGCCTGCGCTTCCCGGTCATGGATCGCAGCGATTCTGAAGGCCTCGGCCGCGACGACCCGGGCTCGGTGTTCCCCGAGCGGACGCTGGCCAACGCCAAGGCCGGTACCGGCGCCGACGTCGTCCTCACCGGCGTGCGGTCGACGGCCTGGTACTCGGGGGCGACGGCGGCGCCGCCGACCCTGGTCCCGGCACCGGCGGGCCCCCGCGGGACGATCCGCGGCGCGGTGGCCGAGGTGCTCGACGGCGTGCGGGCCGGCCAAGTGCCCGGCGAGGACGAGCTGGTCACGCTGTTCGGCGCCCGGGGCCACGAGGTGGTCGCCGTCGCCGAGGTCGCCGACGAGCTGCGCCGGGAGACGATCGGCGACACCGTCACCTACGTCCAGAACCGGAACATCAACTACACGAACGTCTGCACGTTCAAGTGCAAGTTCTGCGGGTTCTCGAAGGGCCCGCTGTCGCTGAACCTGCGGGGAACGCCCTACCTGCTCACGCTCGACGACATCGCCGAGCGGGTGCGCGAGGCCCACGAGCGGGGGGCGACCGAGGTGTGCCTACAGGGCGGCATCCACCCCAGCTTCGACGGCGACTACTACATCGACGTGGCCCGGGCCGTGAAGCAGGCGGTGCCGTCGATGCACGTCCACGGGTTCACCGCGCTCGAGGTCACCGAGGGGGCCCGGCGGCTGGGCCAACCGCTCGACACATACCTGCGCCGGCTCATGGACGCCGGCCTGCGGACCCTGCCCGGCACCGCGGCCGAGATCCTCGACGACCCGGTCCGGGCGGTCCTGTGCCCCGACAAGATCACCACCGACGAGTGGCTGGAGTGCCACCGCGTCGCCCACGGCGTCGGCCTGCGCTCGAACGTGACGATGATGTTCGGCTCGGTCGAGTCGCCGCGGTCGTGGGCCCGCCACCTGCTGCGGACCCGTGCCCTGCAGGCCGAGACCGGTGGGTTCACCGAGTTCGTCGGGCTGCCGTTCGTGCACATGGCGTCGCCGATCTACCTGCAGCGGAAGGCCCGCCGGGGGCCGACGTTCCGCGAGGTGCTGCTGGTCCATGCGGTGGCGCGCATCGCCTATGCGGGGCTGATCGACAACATCCAGCTGTCGTGGGTGAAGCTGGGCACGGTCGCCGCCCGCCAGCTGCTCCAGGCCGGCTGCAACGACCTGGGCGGCACGCTCATGGACGAGAACATCTCGCGGGCCGCGGGCGCGTCCCACGGCCAGGAGATGGACCGTGAGGCCTTCGCCGCGCTCGTCGAGCCGCTCGGCCGCACGCTGCGGCAGCGCACCACGCTCTACGAGCCGGTCGACCCCGTGGCCGTTCCCTGACTCGCTGACTCCCTGACCTCCCGGCGGGTCAATAGGTTCGGTACCCGCGCCGCGGAGCGGCCCGGGCGTGCCAGGCTGACACACGACATGGATCGTGACCTGATCAACCAGCTGCTCGACCAGGCGGGCGCCACCCGCAACCGCGACGTCCTGGCCGAGGTCCTGCGCAACACCTACGAGCTGGCCACCGCGGATGTCGACCGACTCGACCTGAAGATCACCCGCGACGCGGTCAAGGAGATGACGACCGCGTTCCGCATGTTCGCCCCCTACGCCCACGTGCCCAAGGTGACCGTGTTCGGCTCGGCCCGCACGCACCGGACCGACCCGCTCTACGCCCAGGCCCGCGAGCTCGCCGGCCGCCTGGCCGACGCCGGGTGGATGGTCGTGACCGGCGCCGGCCCCGGCATCATGGCCGCCGCCACCGAGGGCGCCGGCGCCGCCCGGAGCTTCGGCGTGACCATCCGCCTGCCGTTCGAGGAGGAGGCCAACGAGCTGCTCGAAGGCTCGGACCGGGTGGTGAGCATGAAGTACTTCTTCACCCGCAAGCTCATGCTCATCAAGGAGTCGAGCGGCTTCGTGTCGCTGCCCGGCGGCTTCGGCACGCAGGACGAGGTGCTCGAGCTGCTGACCCTCATGCAGACCGGCAAGGCGACCCCGGCCCCCCTCGTCCTGCTCGACGTGCCCGGCGAGACCTACTGGCACGCGTGGGAGGACTTCGTCCGCGACGAGCTCGTCCACAAGGGCCTCGTCTCCCCCGGCGACACCAACCTGTACCTGATCACCGACGACGTGGACGCGGCGGCCGCCGCGATCCGGGGCTTCTGGCGCAACTACGACTCGATCCGCTGGGTCGGCCAGCGCCTGGTCGTGCGGCTGCGGGCCGAGCCGACCGACGCCGAGCTGGCCGAGCTCAACGAGCGGTTCGGGCACCTGTGCGTCGACGGGCGCATCGAGCGGACCGGCCCGCTGCGGGCCGAGATCTCCGACAACGACAAGCTGGAGCTGCCCCGGCTCGTCCTGCGGTTCTCGGTGCGGCAGGGGGCCGGGTTCCGGGACATGATCCGGTTCCTCAACAACCTCGGCAGCGCCCCGCCGCTGGCCGAGGTGGACGTCCCGCCCCGCAGCGAGGCCTACGGCCGCTGAAGCCCGGGGCCCGGGTGCCCGCCTCAGGGCGTCAGGTCGGCGTCGTCGGGCGCGTCCAGCAGGTGGATCGCCTTCTCGACCGCCCGCCGGGCGCGAGTCAGGCGCCGCTCGTCGACCGGCAGCTCGGACCCGCCGGCGTCGATGGACTCGCGCAACCGCTCGATCGCCAGGTCGGCCAACTCCTCGGCGATGCCCTCGAGCCGCTTGCGGATGTCGTCGAACTCCCCGGCCATCCCGACACGATGCCAGAGCCGCGACCCCGGCGTGCGGACCCCCGGTCAGGCGTGTGCCAACGTGGGGCTGCGATGTCCGAGCCCCCCGAGCCCGCGGAGCGCCCCGCCCCCGGCGACCTGCACGAGATGGTCGCCTTCGACGATCCCCACGAGCGCCGCACCTGGGTGTTCGACGTCACGTTCCTGCTCAGCCCGTGGCGGTGCATCTACGGCGACGGGTGTCCGGGCGTGCTCACCGAGGCGGCCCCTGAGCTCGAGCAGGGGTGCTGCAGCTACGGCGCCCACCTGGTCGACGCCGCCGACGAGGCGGACGTCCTCGCCGCCGCCGAGCGGCTCACCGACGACCAGTGGCAGTACCGCCGGCTCGCCGCCCGCCGGGGCGGTCCGGTCCGCCGCAACCGGGCCGGCACGGCGATGACCCGCCTGGTCGGCGGCGCCTGCATCTTCCTCAACCGCCCGGGCTTCCCCGGCGGGGCCGGCTGCGCCCTGCACCGGGCTGCGCTCGAGGCGGGCGAACGGCCGCTCGACTGGAAGCCCGACGTGTGCTGGCAGCTGCCCCTGCGGCGCATCGACACGGTCGACGACTCGGGCCAGGTCGTCTCGACGCTGCGGGAGTGGAAGCGGCGCGACTGGGGCGCCGGCGGCGCGGACTTCCACTGGTGGTGCACCGACGCCCCCGACGCGTTCGTCGGCCACCAGCCGGTGTACGAGACCCTGCGGGACGAGATCGTCGAGATGACCAGCGCCTGGGCCTACACAAGGTTCGTCGACCACGTCACGGCCGGCGGAACAGGCGGAGCCCGTGTGCCGGCGCGCTACGGCCACGAACGCTTCCTGCCCCACCCCGCGCTGCGGCGCCGGGACGGGCAGAGCGTGGGCCGACCTACCGCGCTCTAGGCGTCGTCATCGTCGACGTCGGCCATGCACCACGAGGCGTGCTCGGCGCCAGGCTCCGCACCGCACTCGGGGCACGGCTCGGTGTCGACAGGGTCAAAGATGGCAGTGATGTCGAGGTCGCTGCTGCGCTTCAAAGCGCGTGCTTCCTCGAATCGGCGATGTCGACCCTTCTTCACGGGCCAGCTCCCACGTGATTGCGTTTCGGCGGGGAAGTGTATCGCCGGATGTGACCGGCCACGGTCCCCGGCGACGGTCACCGCTCGGGGCGCCCTGACCCCTTTCCTATCACGCCGAGGACCATCGTGCAGCTTACCGGACTGCGCGTACGCTGCCCCAGCTATGGACGCCCCGTGGTGGCAGACCGCCGTCTTCTACCAAATCTATCCCCGATCATTTGCAACCAGTCGGAATCGGGCAACCGGAGATCTGGCGGGCATCGAGGCGCACCTCGATCACGTCCAATGGCTCGGTGCCGACGCCGTGTGGCTCTCCCCGTTCTATCCGTCGCCGATGGCCGACTTCGGCTACGACGTGTCCGACTACTGCGGCGTCGACCCGCTGTTCGGCGACCTGGGCGACTTCGACCGCCTGCTGGCCGCCTGCCACGAGCGGGGCCTGAGGCTGCTGGTCGACCTCGTGCCCAACCACACGTCCGACCAGCACCCGTGGTTCAAGGCGGCCCGGTCGAGCCGCGACGACCCCAAGCGGTCGTGGTACGTGTGGCGCGACGGCACGCCCGACGTCCCGCCCAACAACTGGCGGGCGGCCTTCGCCCGCGACGCCCCGGCCTGGACGTGGGATGACGCGACCGGCCAGTGGTACCTCCACCTGTTCCTGCCCGAGCAACCCGACCTCAACTGGGAGAATCCCGAGGTCGTCGAGGCCATGCACGACGTCATGCGGTGCTGGCTCGACCGGGGGGTCGACGGGTTCCGGGTCGACGTGGTCCACGGCATCGGGAAGGACCCGGCCCTGCCCGACGACCCGCCCGACGCCGCCGGCATGCCGCACGCCACGCTCAACGACACCCAGCGGACCCACGAGCTGATCCGGGGCCTGCGGCAGGTGGTCGACGCCTACCCCGGCGACCGGCTGCTGCTCGGCGAGGTGTACCTGCTCTCGACCGAGCGGGTCGCCACCTACTACGGGGCCGGCGATGAGCTGCACCTCGCCTTCAACTTCCCGCCGCTGTACACGCCGTGGGACGCCGTCCGCTGGCGGCGGGCCGTCGACGTGACCGTCGAGCACATCGACGGGCGGGGGGCGTGGCCGACGTGGGTGCTGTCCAACCACGACAACCCGCGGCACCGCACCCGCTACGGGTCCGAGGACCGGGCCCGCTCGGCGCTGTTCCTGCTGCTCGGGCTGCGGGGGTCGCCCGTGCTGTTCGCGGGCGAGGAGCTGGGGCTCGAGGACGCGGCGGTGCCCGCCTCGCGGGTGGTGGACCCGGGTGGGCGCGACGGCTGCCGGGCGCCGATCCCGTGGACCGGCGGGCCCGACCACGGGTGGGGGGTCGAGGATGCCTGGCTGCCGTGGCCGCCTCGTGCCGATGCGCGGAACGTGGCCGACCTGCTGGTGGACGGTGGGTCGATCCTCCATCTGTACCGGCGGCTGCTGGCCGCCCGGCGGGCGTCGGCCGCCCTGCGGCTCGGCGCGTTTGCGTGGGTGGACGGGTTCTCGCCCGGCGAGGCGGCGTCGGGCGGCGGGGTCCTGGCGTGGCGCCGGTGGACCGACACCGACCAGCGTGTCGTGGCCGTGAACATGGGGGCGGATGCGGCCGAGGTGCCGGTCGCCGGGCGTGCCCTCGTGGCCAGCGACGGGCGGGGCGAGGGCGAGCCGTTCGGCGGGACGCTGGCCAGCGACCACGCGGTGCTGCTGGCGCCGGGCTGATCCCGTTCTGTCGCGTTCTCGCCCCCGAAACCGTCGTGTCCACGACAACTTCGGGGGCGAGAACGAGCGGTTAGGCCGGTCAGCCGGTTCAGCCGCTGCCGTCGGTCGAGACCGGGGCGTGCGAGCGGGCCTCGAGCACCAGCGACCCGTCGCCGTCGAACGCCAGCGCCGCCTCGCCCGCCAGCAGCCGCTGCACGGGGATGCCGGCCACCCGCGCCCGCCACCCCGACGAGAGCCGGGACGACGGCTCGCCCCGGACCAGCGACTCGATGTCGGCCCGGGTGGCGACGAGCGCGGTGTCGAGCTGCGCGTCCCGGGCGAGCTGGCTCACCCAGGCCGACGCCAGCGTGACCGCGGGCCGGAAGGTCGTGTCGACCCCGTCCCGCGGCGGGATCTCGAGCTCGTCGTCGCCCAGCGCCGCGCCCGCCTCGATGGCGGTCATCAGGCTGTCGCCGGCGCCGGCCCGCAGGTGGCGCCCGTCGAGGCCGCGCACGCGGTCGAGGTCCGCGCGCCGGCGCGGAGGCCGCTCGGCGATGGCCACGACTGCGAGGTCGGGCAGTACGTGGCGGACCGGCTTGTCGAGGTCGCGGGCCCGCCGCTCGCGCCAGGCGGCGACCGACTGGGCCACGCCCCGGGCGCGTCCCCGCAGGCGGCGGGCCTCCTTGATGCGCCACCAGGCGCGTTCGGGGTCGAGCGGCTCGCCGTGGCGGCGGCGCAGCTCGTCGCACTCGTCCGTGAGCCAGTCCATGCGGCCGCGGGACTCGAGCTCGGCGGCCAGCGACGACCACAGCTCGTCGAGGTAGGCGACGTCGGTGGCGGCGTAGGTGGCGGCGTCGTCGGGCAGCGGGCGGCGCATCCAGTCGGTCAGGCGGTCGGCCTTGGGCAGGTGGATGCCCAGCCGCTTCTGGAGCAGCACGCCGAGCCCCGGCGAGCCCAGTCCCACGAAACCGGCGGCGATCTGGGTGTCGACCAGGCGGCTGGGGACCGTGCCGCAGGCCCGCTCGAGGATCTCGAGGTCCTGGCTGGCGGCGTGCATGAGGCACAGGCCCGGGCCGGCGAGGACGCGCTGCAGCGGCGCGATGTCGACGTCCAAGGGGTCGACGAGGACGATCTCGTCCCCCCAGGCGATCTGCATCAGCGCGAGCTGCGCGTAGTAGGTGCGCTCGCGGTGGAACTCGGTGTCGAGCGCGTAGGTGCTCGCTGCGGCCAGCGCCTCGACGCACTTGTCGAGACTCCCCTGGTCCTGGACCCAGCGGAACCGGGGCGGGTCAGCTCGGGCCGCTACGGCTCCATCCCCGTGTTGACGGGCTGGCCGGACTCGATCCACGCCGTCGTGCCGCCGGCCACGTTGACCGCATCGAAGCCCTGCGAGCGGTAGAACTCGGCGGCCCGCAGGCTGCGAGGACCCCGGGCGCAGATGACGTAGACGGGCCCGTCGCTCGGCACCTCGTCGAGCCGCTCGGGCACGGTCGTCAGCGGGACGAGGTGGGCGCCGGGGACGTGGCCGGCCTCGTACTCGTCGGGCTCGCGCACGTCGATCAGGGGAACGCCCTTGGTGCGCAGCTCGGCGAGCTCGTCCACGTCGATCTCGGGGACCTCCATGCCTCGCAGGCTAGTGCCCGCAGGACAGCCCGCCGCGCGCCTCGTCCCCCTGGTGATGCGGTTGGTGATGTCAGCCCGTGAAGGTCGGATTGC
>JBKPAS010000150.1:0-8507 GCA_046744265.1 Actinomycetota bacterium | reverse complement strand
CAGGGCGGACAGGGCGTCGGTCACCTCGCCGGTCAGGTCGCCGAGCTGGGCCCTCAGCCGGTCGCTGCGCTCGTCGGGCGGCTGGACCTTCTCGAACGACGACACCGCGCTGTCGGCGTCCGACTCGGCCTCGCCGAGCAGGACCGACACGTACGGCGGGAACGCCCGACCGCGCGCCGCCACGTCGCTGACCAGCTCGGCGGTCCGGACGGCCGAGAGGAGCGCCTCGGCCGTGCTCGCGGCCTTGCGCTCGTAGTCGTCCTCGGTGCGGGCCGGGCCGAGCGGCTGGGTGCAGGCGGCGGCGCCGAGGGCGCAGGCCACCGCCGCGATGGCGGGGCGGACGGCGGGCATCGCCCCGATCGTTCCCCGCCCCCGCGTCCGCTATTCGGATGCCCCCGCTCACCCGCCGGGGGCCGACGGCCGGGGCCCGCGGTCGGCCCTCAGGCCGGCAGCGTAGGGACCCCGACGGCCCTGCGGAAATGCGCGGGGATAGGCTCCCGATGGAGGTGAGTGCAGTGGTCGTCGTATGGCTCGTTGTCGGCGGGCTGCTCCTCCTGCTCGAGATGCACCACTGGGCCTTCTACGCCCTGTTCGGTGCGATCGGTGCTTTCGGGGCGGCGCTCGTGGCGCTCGCCGCGCCCGAGGCCATCGCCGCCCAGGCGGGCGTCGGGGCGGGGCTGTGCGTGGCGGGCGTCGTGGCCGTGCGGCCGTTCGTGAGCAAGGCGCTCGACGCCCGGCGCACCGGCCACGTGATCCGGGGCGTGCACGGCGGGCTGGTCGGGCTCGAGGCGGTGACGCTGGACGAGGTCGGCGACCTCCATCGCGGCGGGCACGTCCGGCTGACCGGCGAGCGGTGGCTGGCGGTGAGCGGCGGCGGGCAGCCGATCCCGCCCGGCTCGACGGTGATCGTGACGGCGGTGCGGGGCACGACGCTCGTGGTCTGGCCGATCGACGAGGGCTACCAGGGCCCTCCGGCCATCGATGCGCCCGACGGCGCAGACGGGAGTGCGAAGTGAGCGAGACAAGCGCAGTGGCGCTCGGCGTGGCGGCATTCGTGGTGCTGATCCTGCTGCTGCAGCTGCGGCGGATGGTCAACATCGTCCAGCAGGGCCAGGTCGGGGTCGTGAAGCGCCTCGGCGAGTACCGCAAGACCCACGACCCGGGGCTCGCCATCATCGGCCCGTTCATCGACTCGCTGCAGCGCGTCGACATGCGGGAGATCCCCCGCCCCGGCGACCGCCAGGAGGTCATCACCCGGGACAACGTCGTCGTCACCGTGAACGCCACGATCTTCACCCAGGTGGTCGACGCCCAGCAGGCGCTGTTCAGCATCGCCAACTTCGACGTGGCCATCGACGCCCTGGCCCGCACCGCCCTGCGCTCGGTGATCGGCACGCTGTCGCTCGACGAGGCGCTGTCGGGCCGCGAGCGGATCAACGCCGACGTCCAGCAGCAGATGGAGATCGTCACCGACAAGTGGGGCATCCGCATCAGCCGCATCGAGATCGTCGAGATCGCTCCCCCGCCCCAGATCCTCCAGGCGCTGGCGCTCGAGAAGCAGGCCGACCAGGAGAAGCGGGCCAAGATCCTCCAGTCCGAGGGCCTGCAGCGCTCGGCGATCAACGTGGCCGAGGGCGAGGCCCAGGCCGCTGTGCGCTCGGCCGAGGGCCAGAAGCAGGCGGCCATCCTGCGGGCCGAGGGCGCCCGCCAGGCCGCCCTGCTCGAGGCCGAGGGCCGTGCGGGGGCGGTCAAGACCGTCTACGAGGCGATCAAGTCCGCCGAGCCCGACCCGACTCTGGTGGCGATCCTGCAGCTCGACGCGCTCGGCAAGTTCGCGGACAGCGACAACGCCAAGATCGTCGTCCCGTTCGAGAGCGCCGGCCTGCTGGGCGCGGCCCAGGCGCTGCGGTCGGTGCTCGACGCCGCGCCGTCGGGGAACTCGGCCTGACGGGACTCGGCCCGACGGCTCGGTCGTGGCGATCGGCGGGCGGCCCGGGGGCTGGCCGCCCGTCGACCGTCTGGGCCGTCAGTCGTCCCGGGCCACGCTCCACCCGGTCTTGAAACCGTCGACCCACGCGTGCGACCGGCCGACGCCCGCCCCGGTCGTCAGCAGGTAGTCCGCGGCCGACCGGTACCGGCCGGCCGCCATCTCGTACGCCCGCTTGCCCGCCAGGTATCCCACCGGCCAGTCGCTTCCACTACCCCTCGGGGACCGATCGGCCTCCGCCATCGAGTTGCCGTGCATCTGACTCTCCTCCGCCGCAAAGGATCATCGCTGCGATCTTGACAGTTGTCGACAATTGTCGTCAATTGACTTTCAGATGGCGATAACTGTCGCCAAAAAGTCATGCGACTAAGGGCGATTGCCCTGGACGACGCCGAAAAGTGCGGTACGTTTCACTCCGCTCGCACTGGCGAGGGCACTCTCACGACGGGGAGGACGGCTTGCTCTGGCGACGCAGCGACCACGCGGTCGAGAGCCTCCGTGCTGCGCTGAAGAGCTTGCGGACCCGTAGTGGCCTGACGGTCGAGCGCCTGCGGGCGACCGGGCTCACCGTCGAACCCCTGGCTGGGCTCGACCTCGTCCGCCAGATCGAGCGGACGCACCAGCTGTCGCCCGAGGAGGCGATCGTCGCCGCCGTCCGCGGCGCCGCCACCCAGCTCGACGCCGACGACATGCTGATCGTCGATGCCGCCCTCGCGCTCGGCCTGGTCGCCGAGCGGTTCCCGGACAGCCCCGACGTGGGCGGGCTCGACGCCCCCGACCTGTCCGCCCGCCGCACCGCGCTGGTCTCGTCGTGGCCGTCCCTCCACGCCCTCCTCGGCACCACGCACACCACCGGCGCGCCGACGGTCCGCACACTGCGCACCGAGCTCGAGTCCCGGGCCTTCGAGCGCCTCGCCGAACGCCTCCTGACCCTGTCGTCCCTCGACGCCGCACCCGAGGGCAGCGCCTCGGTGGCCGGCCCCGAGAGGGCGACCCGGCCCGGCTTCGCGGCGGGTCCGTCGGCGAGCAACGGGGCCGCCGCCCGTGTCGTCGTCGTGGGCGCCGCGGTGATGGACCAGATCTACGCCGTCGACCACGTGCCCGAGCCCGGCACCGCCGTCCAGGCGACGTCGTACGAAACGCGGCCGGGGGGCAAGGGCCTGAACCTGGCCGTGGCCGCCGCCCGTCTCGGCATGGAGGCGCACCTCGTCGCCCCACTCGGCGACGACGACGCGGGAGCGCGCTTGCTCGCGTACCTCGAGGAGCAGGGCGTGCAGACCGATCTGGTACAGGTCATGCCGGGGACCACGCCGGTCGCGTTGGTCATCGCGGCGCGTGATGTCGCGGCCTCGACGATCGGGTGGCTGAACGAGAGCCAGATGAGCATCACGGCGCGGGACATTCAGAGCCTGTCCGTGCACTCGGCATTGGAATCCGCGGACACGATCATGCTCACGTTCTCGCTCGCGTGGGACACGATCGGTGCGGTCCTCGAGACGCTCGACGAGTCCCCGGGGAACGCCACGGTCATGCTCCGGCCGTCGCCGCCCTACGAAGGCCCCCGCTTCGCCCACGAGAGCCTGCGCTACGCCGACTACGTGATCGGCAACCGCTGGGAGCTCAGCAGCCTGCTGCCCGCCGCCTCGGCGAGCACGCCGCCCGACACATTGCTGACGCAACTGCAGCTCCAGGGCGCCCGGACGGTCTGCATGGCCGAGGGGTTCGGATGTACGCTCCGGTCGAGCGGGCTGAGCATCGACATTCCTCCACCTCCCGTCGGGGCGGAGGAGGCACCGGGGGCACGAGACGCCTTCACCGCAGCGCTCGCTCTCCGCCTCCACGAGGCCGACGGCCAGCTCGTGGAGGAAGATGTCAGGTGGGCGACGGCGGCGATGGCCGTCCCTCAGACTCTGGGGGGTGTGGCGAGATCGATGCCGTCGCGGGAGGAGATCGATCGAGTCTTGAGGCTCGCTTCGTCCGCATAGGAGACAATGGTGTCCGCCAGCGTGTTCAAAGAGGAGCACAGCCTTGCCATCGCCGATGGCGAGGTCCGCGTTCTCGTCCGGCAGCCGAGCTACAGGCAGGGTGACAGATATCCCACATGTGCGCTTGTGTTCGGCGAGCCGAAAGACGGGTGTCTGGTCCGGGTGCATTCCCGGTGCCTCTACGGCGACGTGTTCGGCTCGCAGGAGTGCGACTGTGCGGGCCAGCTGCATCGTGCCGTGGAGATGATCCGCGAGAGCGGCGCCGGGGTGGTCGTCTACCTCGAACAAGAAGGACGGGGCGCTGGCCTCTTCGCCAAAGCACACGCCTTGCGCATGCGCCAAGAGCTCGGCATCGACTCGTTCACGACCTACGAGCGCCTCGGGCTGCAGCCCGATCCGCGGTCATATGACGCCGCCGCCGAGCTGCTCCAGGACCTCGGGCTCGAGCACATCAGGCTGCTGACCAACAACTGGGAGAAGGTCACCGGCCTGCGGAATCACGGCATCAAGGTCGAGCGTGAGCCGCTCGTCGTGCCGGTCAGCGACCGCGCCGTCGACTACATGGAATCGAAGAAGGCGCGGGGCCACGAGATCCGCGAGATCCCCCGGCTCGCCTGACGGGCGCTCAGGTGAGGCCGGTGCGCCAGATCTCTTCCTCGATCAGTTCGACGCTGCGCCAGCCGTCGGGTGTGCGGACCAGGCGGTGGTTGTAGTAGCCGCCGCCCGGGGCCGGCCGGGGCGAGCCGTCGGGCACCTCGAGCATCATCGGGTTGTAGAAGTAGGCGCGCACGGTGGCCGTGTCGCCGTCGATGACGACCCGCTTGTTGGCGATCATGTGCTGCCGTACGGGGAACGCGGTCAGCACCTTGGCCAGCCAGGCCTTGATCTCGTCGCGGGCTCCCCGGATGCCGCCGGCCGACGTGTAATCGATGACCGCGTCGGGCGTGAACACCGTGTCGAGCTGGTCCCACTCGCCGTCGTCGACCGCCATCGTGTACCGAGTGAGCAGGTCGTCGATGGCGAGGCGGTCGGCGACGTCCGCCTGGGACAACGGCGACAGGGGCTCGGTCATCGCAGGTACTCCCCCGCGTTGACCAGCAGTGACTGGCCGGTGATCATCCGGGACCGGTCCGACAGGAAGAACAGCGCCGCGTCGGCGACGTCGCCGTCGCTGGGGATCTCGCCGAGCGGCATCCCGGCCGTGATGCGCCCCACGACCTCCGACGGGTCGATCCCCTCGGCCTGGGATGTCCACGCGACGTAGGCCTCGACCGGCGGCCCCCACATCCACGACGGCGTCACGACGTTGACCCTGATACGGTGCGGCCCCAGCTCGGATACGAGGTGCGTCATCGCGCCGAGCAACCCGGCCTTCGTCGCCGCGTAGGCGAGCTGCGGGACCTGGCTGCGGTACACCGACTGGGTGCCGATGAGCACGATCGAGCCGCCCCGTTCCTTGAGCGCCGGAAGCACGGCCTGGGTCATCTGCATCGTCCCCAGCAGGTTGACGTCGACGGCCTGCCGCCACTCGTCCCAGTTGGCGTCCTCGATGCCGCCGAAGATCGCGTCCAGGGCGGCGCAGTTCACGAGGCCGTCGATGCGCCCGAATCGCTCGACCGCCAGCCCGGCCAGGGCCGCGCACTGGTCACGGTCGGTGATGTCGGTGGCCCGCCAGGCGACGCGCTCGCCTCTCGGGTCGAGCTCGCCGGCGATCTTCTCGAGGTTGGCGGCGGTCCGCGCCCCGAGGACGACGTTGGCGCCGTCCCGCAGCGCCGCGGCGGCCACCTCGCGCCCGAGCCCGTACCCGACGCCGGACACGACGATGGTCTTGCCCTCGACGATCATGCGCTCCCCCTTCGACCCGACCCGACCTCCACCGTTTCTAACGCAGCGTCAGATTCTGGACAAGCGACCTAGATGCCGACGAGGCGCAGCATGTCGTCGACGGTGGTCGGCCCGTCGTGGACCAGCTCGCCGTCGCGCAGCGCCAGCACCCGGTCGACCCGCTCGACGTACAGCGGGTCGTGGGTGGCGACGACGACCGCAGCCCCGCTCTCGTCGGCCTCGTCGAGCAGCCCCAGCATGGCCTCCTTGCCCGGCGCGTCGAGCCCGACGAACGGCTCGTCGACGAGCAGCAGCTGGTAGGGCCGGACGAGCCCGATGGCGATCGACGTCTTCTGCCGTAGGCCCCGGCTGAACCTGGCGGGCAGGTCGTCGGCCCGGTGGATCAGCCCGATGCGCTCGAGCAGGTCGTCGAACTCGTCGAGGTCCGCGTCGATGCCGTGCAGGGCGGCCACGTAGGCCAGGTGCTCCCGCACGCTGAGGTCGTCGTAGAGGACGGGGTCGTCGGGCACGAAGCTCACCGCGCCCCGGGCGTCGGACGTGCCCGCCGGCACGCCCAGCACCTCGATCGTCCCCGAGCTCAGCTCGAGCAGCCCGGCGACCAGCCGCAGGAACGTCGACTTGCCCGACCCGTTGTGCCCGACCAGCGCCACCCGCTCGCCCTCGTACACCTGCACGTCGAGCGGGGCGAGAGCGACGAGGTCGCCGTACGACTTCGAGGCTCCGGCGACGGTGAGCGTCACCTCGCGGGTCTCACGCGGTTGCGGCCGCGGCTTACGCGCCACCGGCCTCCTCCTCTCGCTGCGGCTTCTCGGGGAACGCCTGGTCGAGCGCGGCCTTCCACGCCGCGTGCAGGTCGTCGCGCTTGCGCACCCAGTAGGCGACGAGGGCGAAGCCCGCCACCGCCGCGACCCCCACATTGGCCGCGGCGAGCGCCGGCTGCTGCCCGTGGTCGGCCGCCGACCGGGCCGCCAGGACCGGCAGCGTCCCCCCGATGGCGAGCGCGAGCGGCAGCACGCTGCGCAGGACGACCCTCATACCGGCCACCTCGGGCGGCACCAGGCTCCACCCACCCTCGTCGGACGCGTCCGACACCCCGCTCAGCACGCTGGCCACCGCGCCGGCCACGCCGCCCAGCGCGGCGGGGACCACGCACGCTGCGGCCACCGCCAGCGCCCCAAGCGACGGCTCGACCAGCACGGCGGCCGCCGCCCCGACCAGGCACGTCAGCACCATCACGGCCACGCCCACCGGCAGCTGCCGCAGGTGCAGCTCGCCGCGTGCCATGGGGATGGACGCGGTGCGGCTCGGGTGATCGATCTCCTGGGCCAGGGGCTCGACCGCGTCGAGCCCGGCCACGAACAGGGCGATGCCGCCGAGGGCGAGCAGCGGTGTGGTGCCGCTCCACACGCCTCGCAGCGCCAGGCCGGCCACGACGGCCAGCAGCAGCATGCGCCCGACCCGGGCGGTCGGCCAGCGCAGCACGCCCCGCCAGCCCCGGGTCCACACCGGGAACCGGCCGACGCCCCGCACCTGCAGACGGATCCACGGCCGCAGCCGGGGCAGCTCCATCGCCAGCTGGCGGCGGAGGACGAGCACCGTGCGGAGGTCCTGCAGCGTGGCGGCGAACCGCAGCTGGCCGACGAGCCGCGACCGCCGCTCCGCGGCCTCGACCGAGATGTCGCCGACCCGCAGCAAGCCGACGCCCAACACGGCCAGCGACGCGGCGATCGCCACCAGCCCCCACACGCTGAAGTTCTCGGGCCAGAGGCCGATGCGCCCCCACAGGCTGAAGGGCGAGCCTTGGACCAGGTTGAGCGCGTCGGCGACCGCCACCGACACGGCCGCGACGCCGGCGAACGTGGCGATCGGGGACGGAAGCCGCCAGGCCGCGGCGCACAGCGCGGCCCCGTAGGCGAGGGCGATCGTCGCCGTCGCGAACACGATGCCGCAGGCGACCCAGAGCGCGGCGTGGTGCTGCAGGCGGCGGGAGGCGAGCACACCACCCTCGGTCCCCACCACCGCCGCCGCGAACAGCAGGAACCGCAGCTGCCGCAGCACGGGGCCGAGCACCGCGTTGGTGCGGTCGACCGGCGCCAGCAGCACATGGCGGACCTCGGCCCGCTCGAGCGCCAGCGGCCCACCCCGGCTGCCGGACCGCAGCCCGATGGCCAGCACCACCGCCACGGCGACGCCGAGCCAGTCGTCACCCTCGCTCAGCACCTTGACCATCTCGTCCGGCCGCAGGCGGTCGTCGCCCACCACCCCGGTCAGGAAGTACAGGGCGGTGGCGCCGAAGAGCGCCGTCATGTACGCCTGGTACAAGGCGTCGATCCAGTGGACGTCGGCGATGCGCTTGCGCCGTCGGTAGCGGCGCCAGTCGACCAGCGAATGCTCGAGGTCGGCATCGGGATCAGCGGTCAACACCGAGCGCTGACGCTACTGCCTGGCGCGACCTGGCAGGACACCCGGCCGACCGTTGGAACCGACCACCCCGGTGGCATCATGGTCGGCAGGCGACGACGAGCGAGGGCCACCATGTTCTGTTGCGGCTTCTTCGGGTGGAACCGGTGGGGCGACTGGGACGAGCACGACGAGCAGCCCGAGCGGGTCGACGAGCCGGTGCACGTCGCGGCCCCGCCCGCGGCCGCGGCCGGGCCCCCGCGCGACCCCGACATGCGGGTGTCCCAGGC
>JBKPAS010000152.1:0-6727 GCA_046744265.1 Actinomycetota bacterium | reverse complement strand
GCGCCAGCCCGGGGCGTCGGGGCCGGTCAGGGCCGGGGTCGAGCCGGCGTGGGCGCGGCGGCGGGCCGACCACCAGTTGGTGGTGGCCTCGTCGGCCAGCTCGGCGACTGTCCGCTCGATCGTGCCGGCGAACCGCCGGGTGGACTCGCCGGGCTCCGGCCGCAGCGGCGCACCGAACGTCACGCGGACGGTGGCGGGCCGGGGCAGCTTCCGGCCCTTGGGCAGGATGCGGCCGGTGCCCTGCAGGTGGACCGGCACGACCGGCACTCCGCACCGCACCGCCAGGTAGGCGGCGCCGCCCCGGAACGGCTGCCCCCACCCGTCGGGGCTGCGGCCGCCCTCGGGGAAGATCAGCATCGACCAGCCCTGGTCGATCAGCTCGGCGGCCCGGTCGGCCGAGCGGCGGCCGATGCCGCTCCGCTCCATCGGCACGGCGCCGATCATCAGCGCGGACAGCGCGCTGGTCACCGGCGTGCGGAAGAAGTAGTCGGCGGCCCCGACGACGAACAGCATGTGCCGCCACGGGTCGGGGATCGACGTGACCAGCACCGGCGTGTCGAGGTGGCTGTGGTGGTTGGCGGCGAAGATCACCGGGCCGCCGTCGTGGTCGAGCCCGTCGAGCCGGTCCAGCCCCCGGCGCTCGGGGTCGGCGAGGGCGGCGACCGCCGGCCGCGCCACCGCCTCGACGAACGCGGCCCGGGCGAGCCGGGCGGGGTAGCGGCGGGCCCAGTCCGTCTCGTAGCCGGGACCCGAGCGCTGCTTGCGCGCCGGCGGCTCGACCCCGAGCGGGACCGGCGGCGCCGCGTACGGGAACGGCAGCTTCGCGAGGCGCCGGACGACGCCCATCACGTGACGTCCGCCATCACGAGCGGTGGGTTGTGCAGGTGCGTGATCGTCGCCTGCCGGCCGACCACGTCCTCGGCCATCTCGAGGGCGTCCTGCAGCGTCGAGGCGGCCGTGAAGCCGAGCCGCCGCACCGCGCGGGGCTCGCCCCCGACGACGATCACCTTCCCGGCGTGCGCCAGCCCGTGGCAGCCCCAGTACCACATGTAGAACGGGTGGACCCCGTGGTAGGCGTAGCTGGTCCGGTACAGGTGGCGGTACCACTCGTCCTCGGCGAACGCCTTCTCGAACCGGGCCTCGATCTCGACCGGGTCGGTCGTCTCGGCCAGCACCTGCTCGAAGAAGTCGATGTAGCTGGGGTGGTGGACGGGGTGGAACTCCCACGAGGTGGGGTGGCTCATGATGACCACGCCGCCCTCGCGCACCGGTGGCACGCCCCGGTACATGTTGAAGAAGTAGCCGAGCCCGAGGCACATGACCAGGATCGGGTTCATCACCGAGTTGACGTTGTAGGGACAGATGTAGGGGAGCCCCATCGTGAGGACGTCGGTCTGCCCCGACAGCGGCACGAGCTGCTGGCGGAACACGTTCGCCGTCGTCTGCTCGTGGACCGCCTCGACCTCGCCGGCCTGCACCGAGGTCAGTCCGTACGGGGCCTGCCACGCTTGGAAGATCTTGCGCCGGGCCTTGATCGGCAGCCGGTCGAGCCCGGCCTTCATGGCCAGGAACGTGGCCCGGTCGCGGGCGGTCCACTCCCACTCGCGCTTCTGCAGCACGGACATCGGGCCCGACGTCCCGAACGTGTCGTTGTTGAGCGTCGACTCGATCTGGAAGATCTTCACGCCGGCGTCGCGCAGCACCTTGCCCATCCGCCAGTTCGAGATGTGCAGCTCGGAGTGGTGCCGGTCCATGAAGCTCTGGCTGTGCCGCATGGTCTGCACGTTGTGGTGGTGGCGCAGGCTGCGGTAGCTGGCGAGGCCGGTGGCGGTCGACTTGTGGCCGCCGTCCATGGCAACGAGGTTGATATTGACGTAGACGACGAGGTCGGACTCGGCGGCCCGCTTGTTGATCTCGACCTCCTCGCCCTGGGGCGTCGTGCCGATGAAGGCGAGGTTGTCGGGGTCCTCGGCGTCGTGGTTGTACAGCAGCCCGTCGGGGGCGAAGGCGTCGTACACCCGGTCGCCGACCGCGTGGCGCAGCTCGGCCTCGGTCATGCGCCGGTGCAGCGCCAGGGCGGCGATGAGGTGGACGTCGTCGACGCCCGCCTCGGCGGCCAGGTCGAGGACCGCCTCGATGACCCGCTGGCGGATGTCGGGGCTGCGCATCGGCGGCAGCGGCAGCGAGATGTCGTCGAAGCAGATCGTGAGCTTCATGCCCGGCCGCAGCAGCGCCCGCAGCGGCGGGCTGTCGCCCAGCGGGTTGTCGAGGGCGTGGCGGATCGCGCCCTCGGGGTCGCGCAGGGCGGGCAGCGGCTCGGCCGGGTACAGCACGCGGCTGCGGCCGGCCGGCAGCTTCTCGAGGCGGAAGCTCTCGCCGTGGTGGAACAGGATCGGCGGCGTCGACCGGTCGACGTCGAGCACGAAACCGGGCCGGGGCATCAGCGACGGGTCCTTTCCCGGGGATCGAAGGCGATCTTGACCGCGCCCCGGGCGCCGGCCTCGGCCGCGTGGGCCACCGCGTCCTCGTAGCGGGCCAGGGGGTATGTGGCGGACACGAGCCGGCCCAGGTCGAGCTCGGCGACCAGCTCGAGCGCCGTCTCGAAGTCCGGGCGCTCGTAGGCGTAGGCGCCCCGCAGGGCGACCTCGCGGTGCCACAGGGAGGTCAGGTCGAGCGTGGTCCGCCCGGGCATGCCGACGGCGTGGACCGTGCCGCCGGGCGCCACGACCTGCAGCGCCTGCGTCAGCGACGCCTCGCTGCCGACGCAGTCGACGACCGCCTGGACGCCATCGGTGAGCTGGTCACCCATGCGCATCGACCCGGTGGCCGAGCGCACCGCCCGGGCCAGCTCGCCCGGCGCACAGACCATGTCGGCGCCCAGCTCCTTGGCCCAGCTGCGCTGGTCGGGGTGCTTGGCGGTGGCGGTGATCTCGGCGGCGGGGGACACCCGCCGCAGCGCCGCGATGGTCAGCAGGCCCAGCGTCCCGGCGCCGACGACAGCGACCCGGCCGGCGGTCACGGTTCGGGCAGCGTGCACCGCGCAGGCCGTCGGCTCGACGAGCACCGCTTGCTCGTCGGTCATGTCCCCGGGCACCTCGACGAGTTGCGAGGGGTGGGCCACCATCTCCTCGGACCACCCGCCTCCCGTCGACTCGCAGAACCCGCACTGCAGGCCGGGCTCGAGGTGGCCGAACGCCACCCGCTCGCACAGGTTGATGCGGCCCGCGGCGCACATGTCGCACGGCGGGTCGATGTGCCGCACGGCGCAGCTCAGCACGGGGACGAGCACGACCCGGCGCCCGTCCTCGGTGTCGCCCACGACCTCGTGGCCGGGCACGAACGGGAACGACACGATCGGCTCGAAGTAGCGCGACGACACCCCGTCGAGCGTGGCCAGGTCGCTGCCGCAGATGCCGCTGAGCCGGGTTCGGACCCGCACCCAGTCGGGGCCGGGCGGCTCGGGCGGGTCGACGTCGCGCAGCGACAGCGGCCCGTAGCGGGCGCCGCGGCCGGGCCGCAGGCTGCCGGCCACCATCGCCGCCACGTACCGCACCGGCTTCCGCGAGAACACCAGCGCCCTCATCGCTCGGCCCCCGCGGCGGCCTTCGTCGCGTCAAAACCCCGCATCAGGCGGTCCACGAGGCCGGTCCCGCCGCCGGACCCCCACGGCGGCCCGATGGGCAGCAGCCGCCCGGGCGTGCCGTCGGACTTGTCGAAGTGCTCGACCAGCCAGCCGCGCTTGCGGGCCAGGGCGGCGAGCCGGGTCTCGGGGTTGACCGCCACCGGGAAGCCCACGGCCTCGAGCATCGGCAGGTCGGACGTCGAATCCGCGTACGCCACCGACTCGGCCAGGTCGAAGCCGTTGGCCTCGGCGTAGTCGGCCATGGCCTGGGCGCGGGCCTCGCCGGTGGGCGGCACGTCGGTCAGCTCGCCCCGGTAGGTGCCGTCCGGGCGGGTGGCCAGCTTGGCGCACACGATGTCGTCGAACAGCGGCCGCAGCGGACCGATGGCGAAGTCGAGCGCCCCGGTGATCAGCACCGTCCGGTGCCCCAGCTCGCGGTGCTCGCGCACCCGCCGCACCGCCGCGGGGAACGACTTGGCCAGCAGCAAGTCGCTGAACATCTCGGCGGCGTCCGTCTCGAGCTGGTCGACGGACGCCCCGTCGTAGCGCCGGTAGAAGTGGCGCAGGAAGTCGCTGCGGTCGCGCCGGTCCTGCGCCAGCAGCGACGGCGCCTGGGCCAGGGTCTTGAGCGCGAAGCGCACCCGGTCCTCGCGGGGCAGCCGGCGGGTGGCCAGCCACGAGTACGACGCCACGACGTTCGAGGCGATCAGCGTGTTCTCGAGGTCGAAGGCGGCGAAGTGGCGGGCGGGGTCGAGCACCTGGCGGCGGAGCCGGTCCTGGCGGGAGTCACGGGTCCGCCCCCCGCCGGTCGTCCGGACCCGGGCGTGGTGCACCACCGACGGCAGGTGGATCTCCCGCACGTACGTCGGCCAGTCGATCACCCGCGGGTCGAAGCAGAACCGGCCCTGGTCCTGCGCATCGAGCCTGTCCCACCGGGCCAGCAGCCGGTCGACCCCGTAGACGGCCTCGCACTCGGCGTACGCCCCGTACAGCTCGACGTAGCCGAGGGCGCGCTCGGCCTCGTCGCGCTTCTCCTCCAGCCGGGCCGACCACTCGGCCTGCCGGCCCCGCAGCGGCAGGCTGTGCAGGACCTTCTCGGCCCGCTCGATCGTGGTCTTGGCCCGCTCGAGCTGGCGCTGGACCCGGCCCCGCCCCGGGAACGACCACTCGGGCACCACGATGGGCTGGCCCTCGCTGTCGTAGAGCGGGTTCTGGGTGAACCAGCCCTGGACGAGGTCGACGAGGTGCCGGTAGCGCAGCGGGTTCGTCGACCCCGAGGCCACCTGCACGATCTCGGGCTCTGTGGGCGCGCCTTGGGCGGCTGCGTCGATGACCGCGGCGACGACCAGGTCGACGGGAATGACGTCGACGATGCCCTCGGGCACGCCGGGGAACTCCTTCAGCAGGCCCCGGGCGTACGAGATGATGACCGGCTCGGCCATGCGGAAGCCCCGGATCCAGCCCGGGCGGGGCTCGGCCAGCGACGACTCGATGATCGACGGGCGGACGACCGTGACCGGCACGTCGCCCCGCTGCGCCAGCATGGCCCGCTCGCCGAGCGCCTTCGTGTAGGCGTAGGCGTCGGGCCAGCCCAGCGACGCGGCGCGGGCCCGGCCGGCGGTGACCATGCGGTCGTGGACCCAGGCGTCGCGGCGCTGCTCGGTCTTGGCGGCCAGGGCCGGGGTGCCGGCGGCCCCCAGCTCGGCGCGGGCCTCCTTGCGGAACCGGGCCAGCGCCTCGGGCGTGCGGCTCTGGGCCTCGGCGTCGCGCCGGGCCTGGCGGGCGCCCTCGACCTCGCGCCGCCAGTCGACGTCGACGAAGAACGGGCTGTCGTGCACCTGCTGCTCGGGCGCCGCGCCCCGGCGGTTGCCGGCGACGTAGCAGGTCGAGACCGACACCAGGTGGGGGGTCACCCCGAGGTCGTGGAGCGTCGTGACGATGCGGCTCGGCCCCAGCAGGTTGACCTCGACCGCGGTGTCGAGCGGCGAGTCGAAGGCGACCGTGGCGGCCGAGTGGACCACGATGTCGCAGCTCGCCAGCGCCGCCCGGCCCTCGTCGTCGAGGCCGAGTCCGTCGGTCCCGACGTTGCCGGCGATCGGGGTCACCCGGCGGGCGATCTCGTCGTCGAACCGGTCGCCGAGTTGTCGGCGCAGGCCGTCGAAGGCGTCGTTGCGGAAGATCTCGCGCCGGGCCCGCTGGGCGACGCCCGAGCGCCGGCCCGGGCGGATGAGCAGCACCAGCTCGCACCCCGGCACCGACCGCAGCAGACGCTCGATCAGGGCGGTGCCGAGGAAGCCGGTGCCTCCGGTGATGGCGATGCGCGTGCCGTCGAGGGCCTCGGGGATCACGCTACCGGTCTACCATCTGGTAGATGGCGCAGGCGACACCGGCTTCGAGCGGGCACACCAGGACGAGCACGCCGGCCCGCATCCTCGACGCGGCCATCGTCGCCTTCGGCACCCGGGGCTACGGCGCGACCTCCCTCGACGACCTGGCCCGCGAGGTGGGGCTGCGCAAGCAGACGATCCTGTACTGGTTCCCGTCCAAGGAGGCGTTGCTCGACGCCTCGATCGACCGCACGGCGAGCGAGGTCACCGTGCGGCTCGAGCGGGCGCTGGCGGTGGGCGGCTCGGGCTTCGGCCGTGTGGACGCCATCGTCAGGGCCATGTTCCGGCTGGCCGCCCGCCACCCGACGATGCTCGGCTTCGTGCGCGAGGTCGGCCGGCTCGGCCCGCCGGCGTCCACCCGGCTGCTCGGGGCGCTGTCGCCCCTGGTCGACCGGGCGGCGGGGTTCCTGGCCGACGAGATGGACGCCGGCCGCATGCGCCGCCACGACCCCCGCCTGCTGCTGCTCTCCGCGTACTCGATGGTGACGGGCCTGGCCGGCGAGGTCGAGGTGCTGCGGGCGTTCGGCGAGGAGCCGACGCTCGCCTCGCTGGTCCGCCGCCGCGACGAGCTGCTCGGCCTGCTGCGCGCCGCCCTCGACCCGGGGCTCGACCCGTCCGGGCCGGCCGGGCCGGCCGGGCCGTGACGTTCGGCGGTCCTTCGGCGTCTCGTAGTATTTCGACGCCGCGGATCGGTCTGCGGCGTCGCCCTGTCATGCCC
>JBKPAS010000010.1:0-5484 GCA_046744265.1 Actinomycetota bacterium | reverse complement strand
GTCGTGGGGACCGGGTCGCGGCTGCCCGGCCCGCTGTTCGACGTGGCTGCGGCCCGGGCGCCGGCGTGCGAGGTCGTGCCGGCGTCGGACACCGACCGGCTGGTCGAGGCCCGCTCGGTGCCCAGCCCCTGCCCGCCCGAGCTGATGCGCCCCTGGTCGGCGTGACATGGCGGTCGTTCCGCCGGCGCGGCACCTGCTCCGGGCGAAGGACCTCGCCGATGCGCGCTACGGCGAGCCGCTCGGCGTGGCCGACCTGGCTGCGGCGGCCAGGCTGTCGCCCAGCCACTTCAGCCGCGAGTTCCACCGGGCGTTCGGCGAGACCCCCCACCGTTACCTGCTGACCCGGCGCCTCGAGCGGGCGGCCGCGCTGCTGCGCATGACCGACCGGTCGGTGGCCGACGTCTGCTTCGCGGTCGGGCTGACCAGCGTCGGGTCGTTCACCACCAGCTTCCGGCGCATGTTCGGCGTGACGCCGACCGCCTACCGGGCCGCCCACCCGCCGGCGTCGGCCTACGCCGTCGTCCCGCAGTGCATCGTGCGGTTCTACGGCCGGCCGCAACACCGCACGTTTCGAGAAGACGGCCCCCGCGACCGGTCGTAACGTCGTCTGGCGACGGCAACGCGTCTGACGGGAGGATCGCCGTGATCAAGCTCGGAAGCGCCCAGCTGTGGGTGCACGACCAGGACGAAGCGCTCGCCTTCTGGACGGAGAAGGTGGGCATGGAGGTGCGGTCCGACGTGACCCTGCCCGAGTTGGGCGACTTCCGGTGGCTGACCGTCGGGCCGCCCGGCCAGTCCGACGTCAGCATCGTGCTGATGGCCATCCCCGGGCCGCCGGTGATGGACGACGAGACGGCCGAGGAGGTCCGCACGCTCATGGCCAAGGGCTTCGCCGGCACGATCTTCCTCGTGACCGACGACTGCCAGGCCTCCTACGAGGACCTGCGCGCCCGCGGCGTCGAGTTCACCGAGACGCCCGAGAAGCGGCCGTACGGCATCGACTCGGCGTTCCGCGACCCCTCCGGCAACAGCGTGCGCCTCACCCAGCCCAATATCTGAGGTCGGCGCCCGCGGCGAGGACCGCGTCCAGCTCGAACGGCTCGGGCTGGTCGAGCTGGGCGTAGCCGCACGAGAGCGGGTCGCGGTCGGGGCGCCAGCGGACGAACTGCGCGGTGTGGCGGAGCCGGAAGCCGTCCATGTAGTCGTAGCGGACCTCGACGACCCGCTCGGGGCGCAGCGGGACGAACGACAGGTCCTTGCTGCCGTTCCACCGGTGGCCCTCGCCCCGATGCATGCGTTCGGCGGCCTCGGTGGCCGCCCAGTGCCAGGGGTGGTCGTCGAACGTGGTGACCAGCGGTTGCAGCTCGGCGAGCAGCTCGCGGCGGCGGGCCATCGGGAACGCCCCGACGACGCCCACCGGGACGAGCCTCGGCCCGTCGCCCGTGAGCTGCGCCTGGGCGTCCATCCAGTCGCGCCACTCCTGCCACGGCGGCGGGACAGCGGACTCGTCGTCGTCGACGTCGTCATACAGGCCGAGCAGCAGCGAGCCGACCGCGTCGCGGGCCGAGCGGTGCAGCCGGTAGCCGGCCACCACGCAGTCGGCCGTGCGGACGTGCTTCACCTTGGCCATCACCCGCTTGTTCGGCTGGTAGGTCAGGTCGCGGCGCTTCGCGATCACCCCGTCGAGGCCCGCTCCCTCGAACCGCTGGAACCAGTCAGCGGCGAGCGTCTCGTCGTCGGTGATCGGCGTCAGGTGGACGGGCGCGGTGGCCGTGCCGAGGACTGCCTCCAGCCGGGACCGGCGCTCGGAGAACGAGCCCCGGGTGACGTCGTCGTCGCCGAGCGCGAGCAGGTCGAACACAATGAGCCGGGCGGGAGTCTGCCCGGCAAGCATGGTCACCCGGCTGGCGGCCGGATGGACGCGCTGCTGCAGCGCCCAGAAGTCGAGGCTCTGCCCGTCCGCGCCGGGCACCACGATCTCGCCGTCGACCACGCATCGGGCCGGCAGGCTGTCGCGGACCGCCGCGACCAGTTCGGGGAAGTAGCGGGCGATGGTGCGCTCGTTACGGCTGCCGATCTCGACCTCGTCGCCGTCGCGGAACACGATCGCGCGGAACCCGTCCCACTTCGGCTCGTAGAGCTGCCCGGCCGGTATGCCCGCCACCGGCTTCGCCAGCATCGGCGCCACCGGCGGCATCACGGGAAGTCGCACGGCCAGCATTCTCGCCCCCGAAGTCGTCGTGCACACGACGGCTTCGGGGGCGAGAACCACCGGTGGCGGTAGCGTCGGGCGGCGATGGGTGACCTTGTCGAGCGGTATCTCGAGCTGGGGCTGCGGGTGGGGCGGCACGTCGACGGGTTCGTCGACGCCTACTACGGTCCCCGGCAGCTGGCCGACCGGGTGGCGGCCGAGCCGCCCCGGCCGCCGGCCGAGCTGGCCCGCGACGCCGGTCGGCTGCTCACGGACCTCGACGCGGGCGACGGCGCAGGCGACGTCGACGCCGGCCGGCGCCGGTGGATCAGGGCCCAGGTGTCCGGCCTGCGCACAAGCGCCCGCTAGCTCGCCGGCGAGCCGATCGGCTATCTCGACGAGGTAGAGGCCTGCTACGGCGCCCGGCCCGAGCCTGTGCCGGAGGACCGGTTCGCCGCCGCCCACCGGGCGCTGGGCGAGGTGCTGCCCGGCGACGGGGGCGGTGGCGGGAACCCGGGGAACCCGGCCACCCTGCGCGACCGGATGGTCGCCTGGCGCGAGGCCCATGCCGTGCCCCGCGACAAGCTCGAATCCGCCATCCGGTCGCTGGCCGACGACCTGCGCGACCGCACGAAGGCCCTGTTCGGCCTGCCCGACGGCGAGCACGTCGAGTGGGTCTTCGAGACGAACAAGCCGTGGTCGGGCTTCAACTACTACGAGGGCGGGCTGCGCAGCCGGGTGGCGATCAACCTCGACCTGCCCGTGTTGTCCCTATCGCTCGGGCACCTGGTGGCCCACGAGGCTTACCCGGGCCACCACACCGAGCACAGCCGCAAGGAGGTCGGGCTGGTCCGCCGCCGGCGCTGGCTCGAGGAGACGATCTTCCTCGTGGGCACGCCCCAGTGCACGGTTGCCGAGGGCCTCGCCGACCTCGGCGTCGAGGTCGCGTTCGGCCGGCGGCCCGAGCCGGTGGTCGCCGAGCACCTGCGCCCGCTCGGCGTCCGCTACGACGCCGACGTGGCCGGCCGGGTGGCCGAGGCCACCGAGGCACTGTCGTGGGTGCGGTCCAACGCCGCCATCCACCTGCACGAGGGCGGCATGCCGGTGGACGACGTCGTCGCCTACCTCGAGCGGTGGGCGCTGCTGCCCCACGATCGGGCCACGAAGGCGGTGTCGTTCATGACGGACCCGACGTGGCGGGCCTACAGCCACTGCTACACCGAGGGCCTGCGCCTGTGCCGGGGCTACGTCGACGGCGACCCGGTCCGGTTCGAGCGCCTGGTCACCGAGCAGGTCCTGCCCGCCGACCTGGCGGCGGCGTAGCCGAAGGGAACCCGTTCAGCCCGCCAGGTCCCAGAGGGACGGCACGCCGCCCGCGGCGATGGCGTCCCACCGGCGCCGGGCGACGTCGACCGTCGTGGGGTGGGTGAGGATCCAGAACCGGCCGGCGCGGATGCCGTCCACCACCTTGGTGGCCACCTCGTCCGGCTCGATGCCGGTCGCCACCAGGGTCTGGATGCCGTCGCGGAACCCCTCGAGCGGCGATGGCACGTCCCCGTCCGACGCCGGGATCTCGGCGACCTCCGGCGGCCGGTTCCGCTCCGACTCGCCGATGCGGGTGCGGACGAACTCGGGGCACAGCACCGACACGCCGACCGAGGCGCCGCTCATCGTCAGGTCGAAGTGCAGCGCCTCGGACAGGGCCACCACCGCGTGCTTCGTCGCGAAGTACGGCGCCATGGCCGGACCGGTCAGGAGGCCTGCGGCCGACGCCGTGTTCACCACGTGGCCCTCGCCTTGGGTGATCATGCGGGGGACGAACGCCCGCACGCCGTGGGCGACGCCGAGCAGGTTGACGTCGACGATCCACCGCCACCGGTCGGCCGGGATCTCCCACGCCCGCCCCCCGACGGCGACGCCGGCGTTGTTGCACACGACGTGCGCAGCGCCGAACCGCTCGTACGTCGCGTCGGCCAGGTCCTCCAGCGCGTCGGCGGATCGGACGTCCGTCGGTACCGCCAGGACCCGGTCGTCGCCGTGCGTCTCGGCCAGCGCCGCGGCGGCCGCGTCGAGCGCGTCCACCTCGACGTCGGCCAGCACGACCCGGGCCCCCTCCGCCGCGAACCGCCGGGCCAGCGCGAGGCCGATGCCCGACGCGCCCCCCGTCACCACCGCCACCTTGCCGTCGAGCCGGTCGATCACGACCGCGAATGTAACGGCGTTTCAGATCTCCGTCAGGCGGCGGCCTGCTCCACCAGGCGGCGGGCGATGACCTTGAGGCACAGCGTCTCGTCCGCACCCTCGAAGATCGACAGGACCCGAGCGTCGACGAAGTAGCGGCTGACCGCGTACTCCTCGGCGTAGCCGTAGCCGCCGTGGATCTGCATCGCCTCGCGGGTGACCCACTCGGCCGCCTTGCAGACGTACGCCTTGACCATGGCGGCCTCCATCGAGCCCTCGCCCTTGGCCATCATCCGGCCGACGGCGTAGGCGAACTGGCGGGCAGCCTGGATCGTCACCGCCATGCGGGCCAGCTTCGCCCGCGTGAGCTGGTAGTCGGCGACCGGGCGGCCGAACACCGAGCGGTCGAGGGCGTACTGGCGGGCGTCCTCGTAGGCGGCCTGCATGACGCCGATCGCCCGTGCCGCCGTCTGCAGCCGGCCGTTCTCGAACCCGGCCATCTGCAGGTAGAAGCCCCGCCCGAGGCCGCCGTCGAGGCCCACCAGGTTCTCGTCGGCCACGAACCACGAGTCGAACGCGATCTCGTAGCTGTGCATGCCGCGGTAGCCGATGGTGTCGATGGGCCGGCCCTCCATCCGGCCGCCGCCGGGCGCCCCGCCGTCGGCCCCCGCGGCCTGGACGAGCTGGAAGCCGTGCCCGTCGCCCCGCTCCTTGGGCACGACGAACATCGACAGGCCCCGGTGGGCCTTCGACCGGTCGGGGTCGGTCCGCACCAGCAGCATGAGCACGTCGGCCCGGGCGGCGAACGTGCACCAGGTCTTGACACCGCTCACCAGCCAGCCGCCGTCGGTCTTCGTCGCCGCGCACGTGATGCCCGCCACGTCGGACCCGAAGTCCGGCTCGGTGACGGCGACCGCGGCCATCACCTCGGCCGAGGCGAGCTTGGGCAGCCAGTGCTGCTTCTGCTCCTCGGTGCCGCCCTTGACCAGGGCCCGCGTCAGGATCTCGGGCCGGGTGATCAGCGACCCGCCCACGCCGAGCGACCCGCGGGACAGCTCCTCGGTGGCCACGACCATGCCCAGGTAGTCGCTCTCGCCGCCGGCCGCGAAGCC
>JBKPAS010000025.1:0-6475 GCA_046744265.1 Actinomycetota bacterium | reverse complement strand
GTCCCACGCCTACATGCGCCAGCGCGTGGTCGCCCTGCCCGAGGACCAGTTCGAGGACTGGCTCGCCCACCAGCAGGAGTCCGCCGAGGAGCCGACCGACGACATGGCCGCCCAGGGGGCCGAGCTGTTCACGACCCAGTGCTCGCGCTGTCACCTCGCCCGGGGCATCAACGACCGGCAGTACCGCGACGAGGGCAGCGGCAACGACCTCGTCTCGCACGAGGCGCCCGACCTCACCCACTTCGCCACCCGCGGCGCCTTCGCCGGCGCCACGTTCAACCTCTGGAACGACGAGGACAGCGATGGCATCGTGGAGGCAGACGAGATCGGTGGCGAGCTCAACCGCATCGACCTCGAGGCCTGGTTGCGCAACCCACCGGGGCGCAAGCCCATGGCCCCCACCCGCAGGGGCATGCCCAACCTGCAACTCCAAGAGGAGCAGATCGACCAACTGGTCGCGTTCCTCCAGACGCTCGACTGACTAGGAAAGCAACGACATGGCGATCGTCGAACGACCGACAGCGCCCCTTGAGCTGACCACCGGAAGGACACCCACCCGGCCGCTGGGTGTCTTCACGCGCCCGCAGTCGACCACCGGCTGGACCAGCTGGCTGACGACGATCGACCACAAGCGCATCGGCATCATGTACGGCGGCGCGGCGATGTTCTTCTTCGCCCTCGGCGGCTTCGAGGCGCTGCTGATCCGGGCCCAGCTGGCCCGGCCGGGGCAGAAGCTCTACTCGGCCGACCTCTACAACCAGCTGTTCACCATGCACGGCGTGACGATGATCTTCCTCGTCGTCATCCCGCTCGGCGCGGCGTTCATGAACTACCTCATGCCGCTGCAGATCGGCGCCCGTGACGTGGCGTTCCCCCGGCTGAACGCATTCACCTTCTGGGCGTTCCTGGGCGGCGGGCTCTTCCTCAACAGCTCGTGGTTCCTGGGCGGCGGCGCCAACGGCGGCTGGTTCGCCTACGCGCCCAACACCGGCGTGACGTTCTCGCCCGGCCACGGCATGGACTTCTACGCGCTGGGCCTGCAGATGACCGGCATCGCCTCGCTGGTCGGCGCCATCAACCTGATCGTCACCGTGCTCAACATGCGGGCGCCGGGCATGACGCTCATGAAGATGCCGGTCTTCACCTGGATGGGCTTCGTCACCCAGCTGCTGCTGGTGTTCGCAATACCGGTGATCTCGGTCGCGCTGTTCCTGCTGACGTTCGACCGCATCTTCGACGCCAACTTCTTCAACGTCAGCCAGGGCGCCGATCCGCTGCTGTGGGAGCACCTGTTCTGGATCTTCGGCCACCCCGAGGTCTACATCCTGATCCTGCCGGCGTTCGGCATCGTGTCCGAGATCATCCCGGCGTTCTCGCGCAAGCCGATCTTCGGCTACCCGTTCATGGTGTTCTCGGGCATCGCCATCGGGTTCATGGGCTGGGGCGTGTGGGCGCACCACATGTTCGCCTCGGGCCTGGGCCCGATCTCGGTGGCGGCGTTCTCGCTGTCGACGATGTTCATCGCCGTGCCCACGGGGGTGAAGATCCTGAACTGGCTGGCCACGATGTGGGGCGGCAAGCTCAGCTTCACGACGCCGATGCTGTTCGCCATCGGCCTGGTCACGATGTTCACGATCGGCGGGCTGTCAGGCGTGACCCACGCGGTCGCGCCGGCCGACACCCAGCAGACCGACACCTACTACATCGTCGCCCACTTCCACTACGTGATCTTCGGTGGCGCCCTCATGGGCTTCATCGGGGGCGCCTACTTCTGGTGGCCGAAGGCGTTCGGTTACCAGCTGAACGAGGCGCTGGGCAAGTGGCACTTCTGGACCCTGCTCGTCGGGTTCAACCTGACGTTCGGGCCCATGCACATCCTCGGTTTGCAGGGCATGCCCCGCCGCATGCACACGTACATCAAGGGCTACGGCTTCGAGTTCTGGAACATGGTGGCGACGATCGGCGCGTTCCTCATCGCAGTGTCGATGCTGATCATGGCCTACAACATCTTCGAGAGCCGCCGGCAGCACCACCGCAACCCGGTCGACGTCGGCCCCGACCCGTGGGACGCCCGCAGCCTCGAGTGGTCGATCCCCTCGCCGCCCCCGCCCCACAACTTCGACGTGGTGCCGACCGTGTCGCGCCTCGACGAGTTCTGGCACCACAAGTACCAGGAGGACGAGAACGGCAAGGTCGTCTTGGTGGCCACCGGGGCCGAGGCCGCCCAGAAGGGCGACGCCACCAACGTCCACCTGCCGTCGCCCTCGTACTGGCCGCTGGTCATGGCGTGCGGCCTGCCGCTCGTCGGCTACGGCCTGATCTTCAACCTGGGCATCGCCGTCGCCGGCGGGCTCATCATCCTGCTGGGCGGCTTCGCCTTGGGCATGGAGCCCTCCGACGACCCCGAGGCCCACGCCCTCGCCCACGCCGTCCATGGAAACGGCAGCGGCGACGGGTCGGGCTCCGGCGACGGCGAGCACGGCGACGGCGAGCACGGCGACGGCGACGGTGACGGCGAGGAGCCTGCCGCCGTCGCGGCAGGGACCGTGACCGACGAGGAGGCCTCTGATGACTGACACCGCCGTCGAGCGCCCTGCGGCGGGTCCGGGCGCGGTCCCGGTCACCGAGGCCCCCCTCCACGGGCCGTCGCACGACACGAGCACCGGCATTTCCAACGCCAAGCTGGCGATGTGGGTGTTCCTCGGGTCCGACTGCCTGCTGTTCGGCGGGCTGATCTCGACCTACCTGCTGCTCCGCCACCGCTTCGTCACCGGCCCCGGCCCCACCGACGTCTACGACATCCCGTTCACGTCCGTGTCGAGCTTCGTCCTGCTCTTCAGCTCGCTGACGATGGCGCTCGCCGTCGGGGCGATCCACCGCGGCGACGTACGCCGGTGCCGCGCCTGGCTGGTCACCACGGCCTTCCTCGGCGGCATCTTCATCTCGGGCCAGGTCTACGAGTTCACGACCTTCGTGAAGGAGGGCCTGGGCTACACGACCAACATCTTCGGCTCGGCCTTCTACACGCTGACCGGCTTCCACGGCGTGCACGTCAGCGTCGGCATCGTGTTCCTGATGTCGTTGTTCGTGATGTCGCTGCGCGGGAAGATCACGCAGGAGAACGCCGAGACCGTCGAGATCTTCGGCCTCTACTGGCACTTCGTCGACATCGTGTGGATCCTGATCTTCACCGTCGTCTACCTGATCCCTTGACCTCTGAGCGCGTGAGGGCCCTGCCATGACCGCCACCGACGTCGAACCCACCGAGCCGACCGAGCCCGGCGAGACGATGCCGACCTCGCACGTCGAGTCGCACGGGCACCAGCACCCGAGCGACCGCGAGTACGTGATGGTGGCGCTGTTCCTCGGCGTCATCACCGCGCTCGAGGTGAGCACCTACTTCCTCGACAACCCGAGCACCGCGCTGCTGGTGGCGATCCTCATCCCGCTGATGGTCATCAAGTTCGGGTTCGTCTGCGCGTTCTTCATGCACCTGCGGTACGACAACCCGCTGTTCCGCCGGGTGTTCGTGTTCGGGCTGCTCCTGGCCGTGGTCGTGTACGCGGGCGTGATGATGACGGCCGAGCACTTCTGGTCGGCGGACTACCTGAGGTGACGCTCTTCGCCGCCGCCGGGGGGCCAGACTTCTGGCGGTGGCAGCCGCACCCGGAGGTCTGGGTGCTGGTCGGGAGCGTCGTCGTGCTCTCGTGGTACGCCCTGCGGGTCATCGGGCCCAAGGTGGTCGAGCCCGGCCAGCGGGCGGTGACCCGGTCGCAGCTGGCCTGGCTGGTGCTGGGCATCGTGCTGCTGTGGTTCGCGTCCGACTGGCCCATGCACGACATCGCCGAGGAGTACCTGTTCTCGGCGCACATGACCCAGCACATGATCCTGACCTACTTCGTGCCGCCCGCGTTCCTGCTGGCGACGCCCGAGTGGCTGGTCCGGCTGGTGCTGGGGCACGGGCGGTTCAAGCGGGTCTTCTTCTTCGTCGCCCGGCCGGTGCCGGCCGCGCTGGCGTTCAACGGGCTGCTGCTGCTCACGCACGCGCCCGGCATCGTCAACGCCGCGGTCGGCAACGCCCTGCTGCACTACGGCATCCACACCGCCATGGTGTCGACGGCTCTGCTGCTGTGGACGCCGGTGTGCGGCCCCCTGCCCGAGCTGCGCATCTCGCACCCGGCGCAGATGGTGTACCTGTTCGTGACGTCGATCGTGCCGACGGTGCCGGCGGCCTGGCTCACGTTCGCCGAGGGCACCGTGTACTCGGCCTACGACGTGCCCCAGCGGCTGTGGGGCATCAGCGTCACGTCCGACCAGCAGGCCGCCGGCCTGATCATGAAGCTGGTGGGCGGCGGGTTCCTCTGGCTGATCATCACGATCCGGTTCTTCCAGTGGGCCGCCAAGTTCTCCGACACCGACCGCGCCGCCGACCAGGCCGGCCCGCCCCACGACCTCACGTGGGAGCAGGTCGAGCGCGAGTTCGAGCAGCACCCGGCCCCGCCCGAGCCCGCCCCGGGCCCCTGATCCACCGGCCGGGCGCCGACCGGGTCAGTCCGACGGTTCCCAGCGAAACAGGGTGACCGCCAGGGCGGTGGCGGCCACGGCCCACAGGGCGAGCACCGGCCAGACCCGATCCGGCACACCGGCGCCGCCGGTGAGCGCGCCCCGCACGGCCTCGGCCAGTGCGGTCGACGGCAGCGCCCGCACGGCGGTGCGCAGGCCGGCGGGCAGCTTCGACAGCGGGAACACCATGCCCGACAGCAGCAGCGCTCCCACGAAGATGGCGTTGGCCGCGGCCAGCGCCACGAGCGCCCGCAGCCGCCCGGCGACCACCAGCGCCAGGCCCACGAACGCCACGACGGCCAGCACGGCCACCTGCACGGCCAGGACCACCAGTGCGTTGAGCACCTTGGCCGCCACCAGCCGGGGCCGGCCGAGCGGCGTGGCGCCCAGGCGCTTGAGCACGCCGTACGACCGGTCGAACCCGGTGGCGATGGCCAGGTTGGTGAACCCGGTGGCCAGCACCGCCAGCGCCAGCACTCCCGGCGCCAGGAAGTCGACGGCGTCGCCGTCGATCGGCAGCACGTCGACCAGCGAGAAGAACACGAGCACCGCCACCGGGATGCCGAGCGTGAGCAGCAGCGACTCGCCGTTCCGGAACGTGAGCGCCAGCTCCAGCCGCAGCTGGGCCACCAGCGCCCTCACCGCCGGCCCTCCGCCGTTGGCGCTGGCGCGGGCGCCGACTCCTCCGGCTCGTCCGGCTCGGTGTCCGAAGCCTCGCTGGCCTCCGACGTGAGGCGCAGGAACACGTCCTCCAGGCGCTGGCGGCCGGCGTGGAGGTCGGCGAGCGGCAGGTCGCGCTCGGCCAGCCAGGCCGTGATCGCCGCCACGGTCGCCGGCGTGGGCGCCGCCGCCACCTCGTAGCTGCCGGGCGCCGTCTCGGCCACCGCCGAACCGCCGAGGTGGGCGGCCAGCGCGCCCACGTCGAGCCCGGGCGGCGCTGAGAACCGCACCCGGTCCCCCGACCCCGGCTCGCCGAGCAACGACGACAACGTGCCCCGGGCCACCAGCCGGCCCCGGTCCACGATCACGACGTCGTCGGCCACCCGCTCGGCCTCGTCGAGATCGTGGGTCGTGAGCAGCACCGTCACCCCTTGGTCCCGCAGCTCGCGCACCACCGACCGGATCGTCTGGCGCCCCACCGGGTCGACCCCGGCCGTCGGCTCGTCGAGGAACGCCACCTGCGGCCGTCCCACCAGCGCCAGGGCCAGTGCCAGCCGGCGCTGCTCGCCGCCGGACAGCTGCCGCCAGGTGCGCCGCTCGAGCCCCGCCAGCCCCAGCCGGTCGAGCAGGGCGGCGGGGTCGTGTGACTCCGCGTAGAAGGCGGCGGCGTGGCGCAGCGCCTCGTGCGGCCGGATGCCCGGATGCACGCCACCCTCCTGCAGCATCACGCCGATCCGCTCGACCAGCCGCCGGTGGTCGGCCCGGGGGTCGAGCCCGATCACCGACAGGCGGCCCGAGGTCGGCCGGCGCAGGCCCTCCAGGCACTCGATCGTCGAGGTCTTCCCAGCCCCGTTGGGGCCGAGGACGCACGTGACGCGGCCGGCCTCGGTCGAGAACGACAGGTCGTCGACGGCGACGACGTCGCCGTACCGCACGGTCAGGGAGGACACCTCGATGGCGGGCATGGGCAGATGCACGCTAGCGATCTCGGTTCGGCCGCAGCGAGGCCGGAAGTAACCTGGTCCGATGCTCGACCTGCGCCGAGTCCGCACCGAGACCGAGGCCGTCAAGGCCGCGCTCGACCGCCGCGGTCCCGGCACGTCCGAGCCCATTGACCGGGTGGTCGAGCTCGACGCCGAGCAGCGCCGCCTGGCCGCCGAGCGCGACGAGACCCGCCAGCAGGTCAAGCAGATCTCCACGCAGGTCGGCCAGCTGCGCGGCCAGGGCAAGGCCGACGAGGCCGAAGACCTCA
>JBKPAS010000057.1:0-6241 GCA_046744265.1 Actinomycetota bacterium | reverse complement strand
CGATAACCCCAACAAGCGTTAGGCGGTGTCCGACGTGAAGTGTGTGGTTTGAGTGAGTCTCCCGCTCCGAGATCCCCAACCCGAGTCGGCCCTCAACTCGAATGCTCGGTGTGCTCTGTCCGGTCCGTTGTTACTTCACAGTAAGGTGCCGACGGGGTCCGCGTCCACCCCCCTGATTGGACACCGTAAGGTAACCCCTGAGCAGGGAGGACGTCGCTAGAACGTTACCTTACGCTACGTTGCGTCGGCTTCTCGCAGGGTGGGGGACGGATCATGACGGTCATCGCGACGGATGCGGCCGTCGCGGCAACTGGATAGCGTTGGCGCTCTCCGGCAGGGCAGGCCGGGGACCGAGACTGGAGTTGGGGGTTTCGACGTGGGTTCCGCGTACGGGCCACGGGTCAACGGGGGCAGGCCGGGCCGGCTGGCCCACGCATACTCCCGCCCGCGGGCCGACTGGCTGCGGCGCCAGACCCTGGTGCTCGTCACCGCCGACGCGGGCGCCGCCGCCCTGGCCACGACGCTGGCCAAGCTCTGGAACTTCGGGCTCGACCCCGCCCAGCTGCAGGTGCGGTCGGTGACCATCCCCTACATCTCGCTGGTCGGCGCCACCGTGCCCACGTGGCTGGCCGTGGTCGCCATCACCGGGGCGTACGACGTCGGCCCGTTCGGGTCGGTGTCCCGTGAGTACGGGCGGGTGGTCCGGGCCGGGGCGAACTTCCTGGCCGTCGTGGCGGTCGCCTACTTCGTGCTGCACCTCGAGAAGCTGGCCCGGGGGTTCCTCGTCGCCACGGTGCCGCTGGCGGTGATCTTCACGCTGGCTTCACGCGCGATCGTGCGCTGGCGGCTCGGTGTGCGGCGGGCTCAGGGTCTCACCGTGCGACAGGCCGTCGTCGTCGGCTCGCGCCGCAGCGTTGGTGACATCGTGCGGCACCTGAGCGAGCACCCGGCCAGCGGGTTGGTGGTCGTCGGCGCCTGTGTGCCCGGGCCGGTCGAGCCGATGCTGGCCGCCGGAGGCGCCGTGCCGGTGCTCGGGGGCACCGACGACGTGCTCGGCGCGCTTCGGCGCTCGGGAGCCGACACGGTCATCTTCACGGGCAGCCTCGCTCTCGGGCGAGTGCGCAGCCTGGCGTGGAAGGTCGAGGGGACGGGCGTCGACGTGTTCGTCGTTCCCGCCTTGACCCAACGGGCCGCCCAACTCGACGTGCGGCCGGTCGCGGGGTTGCCCCTGCTGCACGTCGACCAGGTCCCCATCACCGAGGCGCACCCGTCGCCGGCGCCGGCCTACCCGGAGCGGACAGCCCCGCCCGCCCCTCCCGCCGCGCCGCCCTCGCCTCGTCCGCGTCCGGCCACGGTGCCAGCCGGTGGCCAGACCTGGCCGACGGCGCCGCCGAGATGACGCGTGCCAGCCGGGCGAGGCGGCAGGACCTCGACCAGCGCCACCGCGAAGCCGTCGCCCGGGTCCCCGAAACCTAAGCGGAGCTGGCGGACGCCAGGCGCCTTGCGACCGAGGCGATCCACGACGAGCCGTGGGCGCCATGGTGGGAGGCGCGGCGCAGATTGGGGTTCGCCGCGATTGGCGAGGGCCCGGACGACCTGAGCGAACGCGCCGACGACACCTCGCCGAGACCTACGAGCGGCCAGACGCGCAGCGTCAGTGACCGAGTAGGACCGGCGGTCAGGCGCCAGGGGAGGGGTCGCGGCCTGGGCGGGTGGGGCGGTAGAGCGTGAGCGCTTGGCGGACGGGGACGATCTCGCGGCGGTGTTGGCGGTGGGCCTCGGCCACGGCCTCGGCGGCCGCCTTGCGCAGCTCGACCAGCTCGAGCTCGACCTGGGCCACCCTCGCCTCGAGCTCGAGGACCCGCTGGACGCCGGCCAGGTTCAGGCCCTCGTTGGTTAGGTCTTGGATGCGGCGCAGCAGGGCGATGTCGGCATCGCTGTAGCGGCGCGACCCGCCGGCGGTGCGGGCCGGGTCGACCAGGCCCTTGCGCTCGTAGATGCGGAGCGTCTGGGGGTGCACGCCCGCCAGCTCGGCGGCCACCGAGATGACGTACAGCGCCCTCGTGCGCTCACGACGATCCATTCCTGCTCACTCCCCTCGTCTCTAGACCCCGAGGTGCGCCCGGGGTGATGCGCCGTCGCCGGCGGCGGCCAGCGCCTCGACGGCCTTGCGCTCGCTGGCGGACAGCTTCTGCGGCACCGCGACCTCGACCGTGACCAACAGGTCGCCCGTGCCCTTGGGGGTCGACACACCCCGGCCCTTCACCCGGAACCTGCGCCCCGACCGGGTGCCGGCCGGGATGCGCACCGTGACGGTGCCGCCGTCGAGCGTGGGCACGGTGATGTCGGCACCGAGCGCGGCCTCGGGGAACGTGACCGGCACGATCAGCGTCAGGTCGCGGCCCTGGCGCCCGAACAGCCGGTGGGCGGCCACCCGCGCGGTGACATACAGGTCGCCAGCCGGACCGCCGTTGCGGCCCGGACTGCCCTTGCCCCGCAGGCGGATGCGTTGCCCCTCTTCCACGCCGGCCGGGATGCGGACCTTGACCTCGCGCGGCCGGTGCTCGATGCCGGTTCCCTGGCAGGTCGGGCACGGCTCGTCGACGGTGTAGCCCCGGCCGCCACAGCGCGGGCACGGGGTCGAGAAGCTGAAGAACCCCTGGTTCTCGTCGAGCACGCCCCGCCCCTCGCACTGCGGGCAGGTGTGCGGGCTCGTGCCCGGCCGGGCACCGGTGCCGCGGCAGGTCGAGCAAGTGGCCTCGCTGGTGAGGTGGACGGTCGTGGTGATGCCCCGGGCCGCGTCCTCGAACGCCAAGTGCAATTCGGCCTCGAGGTCCTGCCCCCTGTGGGGACCGGCGCCCCGGCCCGGCCCGGCACCACCCCGCGTCCGGCCGCGGCCGAACAGGCCGCCGAGCAGGTCGCCGAGCCCGCCCATGTCGCCCACGTCCTCGAAGCGGAAGCTTCCGCCCCCGCCGGCACCACCGGGGAAGCCGGCGCCCACCGGACCCAGCCGCCGGACCTCGTCGTACTCCTTGCGCTTCTCGGGGTCGCCAACCACGTCGTACGCGGCCGAGACCTCCTTGAAGCGCTCCTCCGCGGCCTTGTCGCCGGGGTTGGCGTCGGGGTGGTACTGGCGCGACAGCTTGCGGTACGCGCTCTTGATCTCCTTCTGGGTGGCGGTGTCGCTCACCCCGAGGATCCGGTAGTAGTCCTTCTCGAACCACTCACGCTGCGCGGCCATCCGTCCCCCCGCCTAGTCGGTCACTTTGACCATCGCCGGGCGCAGGACGCGCCCGCGCCAGCGATAGCCCGTGCGCATGACCTGGGCGACGATCTGCTCGCCACCCTCGCCCGGCTCATGGATGACCGCCTCGGCCTCGGCGGGGTCGAACGGCTTGCCGGTGGGGTCGATGCGCTCGAGCCCCTCCTTCTCGAGGGCGCCGTACAGGGCGCCCAGCACGGGCTCGACCGCCTCGGCCGCGCCGTGGGCGACGGCCGCGTCGCAGGCGTCGAGGACCGGCAGCAGGCTCTCGACGAACCGGCCGAGAGCACGCTGGACGGCCTCGTCCTGCCGCTTCTGCGCCTGCTTGCGGAAGTTCTCGAAGTCGGCCTGGGTGCGCCGGGCCGCCTCGAGGAACTCCTCGCGCTCCTTGTGCATCTTCTGCAGGTCGGTCTCGACCACGGCGGCGGCCTCGTCGAAGTCGTCGTCGGAGCCGTTCCCGCCCGCGTCGCCGTCGCCCGACCCCGCGTCGCCACCACCCGACCCTGCGGAACCGACGTCGGCCGCGGCGCCCTCCTCGTCGTGGGGGGCGCCGGTGCCGTAGGCGGCCTCGTCGTGGTCGGGCTCGGCGATCTCAGCCCGGACGAACTCGGCATCTTCGATGCCGGCGTCGGACACCGACTCGGACGTGCCCGGCTGACGGGGATCGTCGGTCACTGCTTGTCCTCGTCGTCGACGATCTCGGCGTCGACCACGTCGTCGTCGGACGGCGCCGAGGCGCCCGGGCCGCCCCCGGTACTGCCGTCGCCGCCCGACTGCTGGGCGGCCGACTCGTACAGCTTCTGGGTGAAGCTCTGGCTGGCCGACATCAGCGCGTCGGTGGCGTTGCGGATGGCCTCGACGTCGCTGCCGCCGATGGCCGTCTTGAGGTCGGCCAGCTTGTCTACGACCGCGGACTTCTCGTCGCCCGAGAACTTGTCGCCCTGGTCCTTGAGCAGCTTCTCGGTCTGGTAGACGAGCGTGTCGGCCTGGTTGCGGACGTCGGCCTCCTCGCGACGGCGCCGGTCTTCCTCGGCGTGGGCCTCGGCGTCCTTCACCATGCGGTCGATGTCGTCCTTGTTGAGCGACGACTGGCCGGTGATGGTCATCGACTGCTCCTTGTTCGTCGCACGGTCCTTGGCGGACACATGGACGATGCCGTTGGCGTCGATGTCGAACGTGACCTCGATCTGGGGCACGCCGCGGGGCGCCGGGGGCAGGTCGACGAGCTGGAACTTGCCCAGCGTCTTGTTGAACTGCGCCATCTCGCGCTCGCCCTGCAGCACGTGGATCTCGACCGACGGCTGCATGTCGTCGGCCGTGGTGAAGACCTCGGTGCGCCGGGTGGGGATGGTCGTGTTGCGCTCGATGAGCTTGGTCATGACCCCGCCCTTGGTCTCGATGCCGAGGGACAGCGGGGTGACGTCGAGGAGCAGGACGTCCTTCACCTCGCCCTTGAGTACGCCGGCCTGGATCGCCGCACCCACGGCGACGACCTCGTCGGGGTTGACGCCCTTGTGCGGCTCCTTGCCGGTCAGCTCACGAACCAGGTCCTGCACGGCGGGCATGCGGGTCGAACCGCCGACCAGGATCACGTGGTCGATCTCGCTCTTGCTCAGGCCGGCGTCCTTGATCGCCTGCTCGAAGGGACCGCGGCAGCGGTCGAGCAGGTCGCCGGTCAGCTCCTGGAACTTCGACCGGCTCAGCGTCTCGTCGAGGTGCAGCGGGCCCTCGTTGGTCGCCGTGATGAACGGCAGGTTGATCTGGGTCTGCTGGACCTGGCTGAGCTCGATCTTGGCCTTCTCGGCGGCCTCCTTGAGGCGCTGGAGGGCCATGTTGTCGGCGGACAGGTCGACGCCGTGCGCGGCCTTGAACTGGGCGACCAGCCAGTCGATGACCTTCTGGTCCCAGTCGTCGCCGCCGAGGTGGGTGTCACCGTGGGTGGCCTTGACCTCGAACACGCCGTCGCCGATCTCGAGGATCGACACGTCGAACGTGCCGCCGCCGAGATCGAACACGAGGACCGTCTGATCGGCCCCCTCCTTGTCGAGCCCGTAGGCCAGGGCGGCCGCGGTGGGCTCGTTGATGATGCGCAGCACCTCGAGACCGGCGATCTGGCCGGCCTCCTTCGTGGCGGTGCGCTGGGCGTCGTCGAAGTAGGCGGGGACGGTGATGACGGCCTGGGTCACGGTGTCGCCCAGGTACGACTCGGCGTCTCGCTTCAACTTCTGCAGCGTGCGGGCCGAGATCTCCTGGGCCGTGTAGCCCTTGCGATCGATGTCGATCTTCCAGCTCGTGCCCATGTGGCGCTTGACCGAGCGGATCGTACGATCGGGGTTGGTGATGGCCTGCCGCTTCGCCACTTCGCCCACGAGAACCTCGCCGCCCTTCGAGAACGCGACGACGGACGGGGTGGTGCGGGACCCCTCGGCGTTGGGGATGACAACCGGGTCGCCGGCTTCGAGAACCGCGACGACGGAGTTGGTGGTGCCGAGGTCGATGCCGACGGCCTTGGGCATGGGGGTCGCCTCCTGGGAGAGCTACCTAGACGGTCTTTGAACGAGACCGAGGATAAAAGTTGAGTCTCCCATTCGCAACTTTGTGCGTCAGGCAGCGCCCACCCGCATTCGATAGCCGAATCGGCGCAGCAGCGGCGCGGTGACGACGGTGGCGGCGACCCGGGCGGCCGGCCCCATCTCGCGCCGCCAGCGCTCGTCGAGCTCGATCCGCTGGTCCGGCCTGAACCGGGTCGGGTTGCCCGCGATGGCATGGCTGGGCCCAGCGTCGTCGCGGGCGAAAGCCCTGCTGACTGCCTCGGCGGTGCAGTCGCCGTCGATGGCTGCGACGGCGGCCGCCGGGTCACGGACCAGATCCTCGTAGCGGACACGGGCGACCTGGTGCGGCCGGTCCCGCCGGTGCCGCCGAGCCGACGCAGGACCCGCTCGGTCGTGGCGTGGGCCCGCAGCCAGCCGCTTGAGCTGC
>JBKPAS010000101.1:0-4998 GCA_046744265.1 Actinomycetota bacterium | reverse complement strand
GGCCAACGCCGCCCGGTTCGCCTGCGGCCCCTACCGCGTGCCCAGCGCGGTGGTCGACGCCACGGTCGTGCGCACCAACAACCCGCCGTGCGGGGCGATGCGGGGCTTCGGCGCGGTGCAGGTGTGCTTCGGGCACGAGTCGCAGATGGACAAGCTCGCCGCCCGGCTCGGCATCCCGCCGGTCGAGCTGCGGCTGCGCAACGCCCTGGCGACCGGCGACGTCCTGCCGACCGGCCAACGCATCACGGGGGCGGCGCCCGTGGCCGAGTGCATCCGGGCCGCGGTGTCCCACCCGCTGCCCAAGCCGGCCGGCGACGGGCTGCTCGAACGCCCCGGCGGCGCCGGCCGCACCGCGGACCCCGAGCGGGTGCGCCGGGGCGTGGGCGTCGCGGTCGGGTTCAAGAACCTCATGTTCTCGGAGGGGTTCGACGACACGTCCGAGGCGCGGGTGCGGCTGGCGGGCGGCACGGCCTGGGTGACGTGCGCGGCAGCCGAGGTCGGCCAGGGGTTCGTCACGCTGGCCAACCAGATCGTGCGGAGCGCGCTCGGCTGCGACGCCGTCGTGCTCGAGCCGGTGACCACCACGACGGTCGGGTCCGCCGGGTCGTCGTCGGCCTCGCGCCAGACCTGGATGTCGGGCGGGGCCGTGCTGCGGGCCTGCCGCCTGGTCGCCGACCAGGTCCGCAGCGCGCTGGCCCGGCGGCTGAACGTGCCGCCGACCGCGCTCACGGTCGGCGACGACGGGCGGATCACCGCCGCCGGCGAGGCCGGCGACGTCGACCTCACCGTGGCCGAGGCCGCCGGCGACGGGACGTTCGAGGCCACGGCCGTGTACCGGCACCGGCCGACGTTCCCGCTCGACGGGCGGGGGCAGGGCGAGGCGGACGTCAGCTTCGCCTTCGCCGCCCACCGCGCGGTGGTCGACGTCGACATCGACCTCGGGCTGGTGCGGGTCGTGCAGGTATCGACCGGGCAGGACGTCGGTCGGGCGCTCAACCCGGTGCAGGTGACCGGCCAGATCGAGGGCGGCATCGCGCAGGGCGTCGGGCTGGCCGTGATGGAGGAGATCGTGCTCGACGGCGGGCTCGTCCGGAACCCGAGCTTCACCGACTACTTGATCCCGACGGCGGCCGACGCGCCCGAGGTGCTCGCCACGTGCATCGAGGAACCCGAGCCCGGTGCGCCCTTCGGCGCCAAGGGCGTGGGCGAGCCGCCGACCATTTCATCGACCCCCGCGGTCGCCTCGGCCATCCGTGCCGCGACTGGGGTCGATATCACGCGGGTTCCCGTGCACCCGTGGGATCTGATCTGAGAACTAGGTTCTTACAATGCCGACGTTTGTCCGCTGGTTTGCCTAGTCTCACCGTCCGTGAGCAGCTCAGCGGGGGGAGCACCGCCAGCTTCGTTAGCGGTCGCAATCGTACTTATCGTTGCAATTCTGGGGTCTGCCGGCTGTGCTTCGGGGGGCGATGACGACGGCGGCGGATCGGCCGCCACGACCGGCGACGGCGAGGGACCGTCCGGGTCGTTCTCGGTCCTGACCTACGACGTGGCCGGCCTTCCGCAGGAGGTCGCGCTCACCGCCAATCCCCGTGAGCACATCCCGCTCATCAGCCCGATGCTCAACGACTACGACCTCGTGCTGACCCAGGACGACTACGACTGGTTCGTCCCGTCGGTCCAGGACCTCGACGTCGTGCACTACCACGAATGGCTGCGGGCCGAGGTCACCCACCAGTTCCGGTCCGACCCCTACCCGGGCCCGATCACGGCCGGCATCAACCCGACCGACCGGCCCGAGATGCAGCTCGGCGACGGGCTCGGCATCCTCTCGCGGTTCCCGTTCGTGTCGCGCCACCCGCTCGACGACGTGGCCCGGGTCGGCTGGACGGGGTGCTACCAGGGCTTCGAGGCCGAGGACGAGGGGGCCGGCGACTGCCTGGTCGCCCGGGGCTTCGCCGCCGTGTCGATCACGCTCGACAACGGCGTGAACGTGGACGTTTACACGCTGCAGACCGAGGTCGGCGAGCACCCGCAGGACCAGGAGCTGCAGGCCCAGGACATGGACCAGCTCGCCAGCTACATCGAGCAGCACAGCACCGGCCACGCCGTCGTGCTCGGCGGGGCGACCAACCTCCACACCCGCGAGGGCAACCCCGACAACGACATCTGGGCCCAGTTCCTCGAGCGGACCGGGCTCGCCGACGCCTGCGCGGCCGTCCACTGCGACGGGGCCGACAACGTCGACAAGGTCGCCTTCCGCAACGGCGACGGGGTCGAGCTGTCGCCGACCGAGCTCGAGGTCCCCCGCACGGTCTTCGTCGACGCCGACGGCAACGACCTCAGCTACCGGCCGCCGGTCGCGGTCCGGTTCGGCTGGCGGGGCACCGCGGCGTCGTAGAGGCCGGCTGTTTCATCCGAGCGAGGAAGGGGGCACGATGGGCGGCGTGTCCGTCCTCGCGATCGAGCCCAAGCGCCTGCTCGCCGACCTGGCCGAGCTGGCGGCGGTGGGTGATACGGGCGACGGCGGGAACTGCCGGCTGGCGCTGACCGACGAGGACGCCGGGGGCCGCGAGCTGGTCGTCGGCTGGATGCGCGAGCTGGGCCTCGACGTCCGGGTCGACCGCATCGGCAACGTCGTGGCCACCCGGGCGGGGACCGACCCGACGCTCGCCCCGGTGATGACCGGCAGCCACGTCGACACGGTCCGCACCGGCGGCCGCTACGACGGCACGCTGGGCGTCCTCGCCGGGCTGGAGGTCGTGCGCGCCCTCGACCAGGCCGGCGTGCGCACCCGCCACCCGCTGGCCGTGGCGTTCTTCACCGACGAGGAGGGCAGCCGGTTCGCCCCCGACATGCTCGGCAGCCTCACCTACGTCGGCGGCCTGGCGCTCGAGGAGGCGCTCGACACCGTCGGCATCGACGGCGCCGTGCTCGGCGACGAGCTCGAGCGCATCGGCTGGGCGGGCGACACGCCCGTGCCGGGCCCGGCCCCCCACGCGTTCGTCGAGCTGCACATCGAACAGGGCCCGGTGCTCGGGGAGACGGGCACCATGATCGGGGCGGTGACCGGGGTCCAGGGCATCTCGTGGCAGGAGCTGACCCTGACCGGCCAGTCGAACCACGCCGGCACCACGCCGATGCGGCTGCGGCGCGACCCGGCGTACGTGGCGGCCGAGGTCACGTCGTACGTCCGCCGCCTGGGGACCGAGCTGGGCGGGAACCAGGTCGGCACGGTCGGGCGCATCGACCTCCATCCCAACCTGGTCAACGTCGTGGCGGCGACCGCGACGATGACGGTCGACCTGCGCAACACCGAGGAGGAGGTGCTGGCCGACGCCGAGCGCTGGCTGGCCGCCCACGTGGCCGAGGTCGCCGAGGGCGAGGGCGTCGGGCACTCGTGGCGGCGGCTGGCCCGGTTCTCGCCGGTCGTGTTCGACCCGGCGGTCGTCACCCGGGTCGAGGCCGCGGCGACCGCCCGAGGCCACTCGGTGATGCGCCTGCCGTCGGGTGCCGGGCACGACGCGCAGATGCTGGCCCGGGTGTGCCCGACCGGCATGGTGTTCGTGCCGAGCCGGGGCGGCGTCAGCCACAACCCGGCCGAGCACACCGACCCCGAGCACTTGGCGGCCGGCGCCGAGGTCCTGCTGGACGTGCTCGTCGACCTGGCGGGGGTGGACACGTGAGCCGGATCGTCACCGCGGCGGCGGCCCAGCTGGGCCCGGTCCAGCGGGATCACAGCCGGGCCGACGTGGTCGAGCGCCTCGTGGCCCTGCTGCGGGGTGCCGCCGACCAGGGCGCCGACCTGGTCGTCTTCCCCGAGCTGGCGCTGACCACGTTCTTCCCCCGCTGGTGGTACGACGACGGCGACCCGGCGCTCGACACCTGGTTCGAGACCGAGGTGCGCAGCCCCGACACCAAGCCGCTGTGGGACGAGGCCGCGCGCCTCGGCGTCGGGTTCTGCCTCGGCTTCGCCGAGCTGACGCGGGAGGGGCGGCACTTCAACACCGCAGTCCTGGTCGACCACCTGGGGCGCGAGGTCGGCCGCTACCGGAAGGTGCACCTACCCGGCCACCGCGACCACGAGCCCTGGCGGCCGTTCCAGCACCTCGAGAAGCGCTACTTCGAGCGGGGCGACCTGGGCTTCCCCGTGTACGAGGGGTTCGGCGGCCGGGTGGGCATGCTCATCTGCAACGACCGCCGCTGGCCCGAGTCGTACCGCCTGCTCGGGCTGCAGGGCGTCGAGCTGGTGTGCATCGGGTACAACACGCCGGTCCACAACCCGCCGGCGCCCGAGCACGACCGCCACGGCGACTTCCACAACCACCTGGTCATGCAGGCGGGGGCCTACCAGAACGGCACGTTCGTGGTCGGGGCGGCCAAGGCCGGGCGCGAGGAGGGCGTCGACCACATCGGCGGCTCGTGCGTGATCCACCCGTCGGGCACGATCGTCGCCCAGTGCACCGGGCTCGGCGACGAGGTGGCCGTGGCCCGGTGCGACCTCGACGACACGCGGTCGTACAAGACGACGGTGTTCGACTTCGCCGCCCACCGCCAACCCGACCTCTACGGCCCGATCGCGGAGCCCTGAAGCCCGGTCTTAGGGCAGGCGGCCCACGATCTCGCCGAAGGCCACGGGGTCGGTGACGCCCTCGGTGGCGAGCAGCAGCACGGTGGCGTCGTCGGGCAGCGGGAACTCGTCGCGGTGGTCCTCGGCCAGGGCCACCAGGCCGGCGAGGGCGCCGGCGCCGGTCTCGCCGACGTCCATGCCGGCGGCGGCCATCGCCCGGACCGCGTCCCGGCACCGGTCGTCGCCCACGGCCACGAACGCCTGGAACCCGGCCACGATCGCCGGCAGCGCCAGCTCGGACGCCAGCCCGCAGTTGAGCCCCGCCATGATCGACCGGTGCGGCCCGGGCACCTCGACGACCCGCCCGGCCGCCACCGCGGCGGCCACGCACGCGGCCGTCTCGGGCTCGACGCCGACCAGTACGGGAC
>JBKPAS010000116.1:0-24129 GCA_046744265.1 Actinomycetota bacterium | reverse complement strand
ACGCGCCGCCCCCCGATCAGCTCGACCTCGACGGCACGGGCGCCGACCCGGCTGACGACGCCGGCCGCCGGGCGCTCGCGGTGGCCCGGCTGGCGCCCGCGCTCGCCGAGGCGATGGATGCGCGCGGGCTGCGCGCGCTCTACGACGACGTCGAGCGTCCGCTGATCGGCGTCCTGGCGCGCATGGAGAAGGTGGGCGTTGGCGTCGATGTCGCCTACCTGCGCGAGCTGGCCGACGGGCTCGAGTCGGAGGTGCGGCGACTCGAGGCCGAGATCCAGGAGGCGGCGGGCCGCGCGTTCACGGTGAACTCCACCAAGCAGCTGCGCTCGGTGCTCTTCGACGAGCTCGGCCTGGGCGTACCGGCGGAGGATCTCGTCGAGCAGGTAACGCGACTCGGCGGGATCGAGCAGGTAGGCGGCGATGGCGGTGTCGAGCGCCAGGCACCGGACGTCGACGTCGAGCGCCAGCAGCGACCGCATGAGCGCCTTGGCCTGGTGGGTGGCGATGGGGCGGCCTCCGTCGTCGGGCAGGGCGACCAGGGCCCGCAGCCCGGCCCGCACGCCCTCGTCGTCGAGCGTCGGCGCCGGAATCCACGTCACGTCGCCGGCCGCGGCGTCGGTGACGAACGCCAGGCCCTCGAGCGGGGAGCGGCCCTCGCCGGCCATCCAGGTGGCAGCCAGGGCCACCGGCGACCCGGCCTCGCCGCCTACCGAGCCCGTCCGCAGCGCCTCGAGCAGCGCCACGGCCTCGGACGGCTGGTCGACGGTCGTGACCTCGGCCTCGATGACGTCGACCGGCGGGCCCGTCGCGCCCAGGTCCTCGCCGATGGCCTCGGACAGCCGCTCGGCCAGGCTGTGGAACTCGAGGAAGTCGAACAGCCGCCGCACCTCGTCGATGTCGGCCGGCCGCCGGACGAGCTCGTCGATGGTCGCGCCGACCGGCGCGTCGCGCACCAGGAGCATGACCTCAGCGTTCGTGCGGGCCTGCTGCTCGTGCTCGGCGAGGTTGGACCGCAGCTTGGGGGTCAGCTCGTCGAGGTGCTCGAAGATGCCGTCGAGCCCGCCGTGCGTGTTGATCAGCTTGGCCGCGGTCTTGTCGCCGACCCCGGGCACGCCGGGCAGGTTGTCGGACGTGTCGCCCCGCAGCGCCGCGTACGGCACGTACAGGCGGGGCGGCACGCCGGTGCGCTCCTCGATGCCGGCCTCGTCGTACAGCACGTAGTCGGACACGCCCCGCCGGTTGTAGAGGACCGTGACGTGCGGGTCCTCTACCAGCTGGTAGGTGTCGCGGTCGCCGGTCACGACGATCACGTCCATGCCCGCGTCGCGGGACTGGGTGGCCAGCGTGGCGAGGATGTCGTCGGCCTCGTAGCCCGGGGTCTCGAGGATGCGGATGCCGAGGACCTCGACCACCTGGCGGACCAGCCCGATCTGCTGGCGCAGGATGTCGGGCGCGGCGTCGCGGTTGGCCTTGTAGGTCTCGACCCGCTCGTGGCGGAACGTGGGTTCGGGCCGGTCGAACGCCACCGCCACGCGGCCCGAGCCGTGGTCGCGCATGAGGTTGATCAGCATCGACGTGAAGCCGAACACCGCGTTGGTGACCTGGCCCGAGGCCGTGGACAGGTCGGTGGGCAGGGCGAAGAAGGCGCGGTAGGTGAGCGAGTTCCCGTCGATCAGCAGGAGGGGGTCGCCGGCCACTCGCCTCGCCGCCTCCCTACGCCGTCGGGCGGACTTCGCCGCTGATCACGCGCTCGGCCACCTTGCGCATCGTGATGCGCTCGCCCATGGCCCGCTTCTGGATGAACGAGAACGCCTGGTGTTCGGCCAGACCGTGCTCGTCCATGAGCAGGCCCTTGGCACGGTCGACGACCTTGCGGGTCTCGAGCTGCTCTTCCAGGCTGGCGGTCTGGTCGGCGAGCGCCTTCATCTCCTTGAACCGGCCGAGGGCGACCTCGACCGCGGGGACCAGCTCGCTGCGCTCGAACGGCTTGACCAGGTAGGCGAGCGCGCCGGCGTCGCGGGCCTGCTCGATGAGGTCGCGCTGGCTGAAGGCGGTGAGGATGAGCACGGCGGCCCGCCGCTCGCCGGCGATCTCGCGGGCGGCGGCGAGCCCGTCCATGCCCGGCATCTTGATGTCGAGGATGGCGAGGTCGGGCTCGAGGTCACGGACGAGCTGGACGGCCTCGTCGCCGCGGCCGGTCTCGCCCACGACCTCGTACCCCTCCTCTTGCAGGGTCTCCTTGAGGTCGAGGCGGATGATGGCCTCGTCCTCGGCGATCACGACACGGGTGGCCAAGAGCGTTCCTTTCGATCTTCGTTGATTGAGCAGGAGTCCCGTTGCCCGGCAGCCGGGGCCTCTCTTTACTACGTCGTCAACGTGACTCTGCCACGAGGCGGTCGAGAAGCTCGTCCTGCTCCGCCTCGAGACGGGTGATCTCCTCGCGGACCGCCTGCTGGTGCCGGCGCATGGCATCGGCGTGGCGCTCGGCATCGCGATGGTCCCGATCGGAGATCGGCGTCTCGGACACCAACGCCCGCAGACGGGCGTCGTCTGCGGCGTCGGCCAGGTGCGCGAGCTGCTCGGTGCTGACCTCGAGCTCATCACGCAGCTGCCGTAGCCTCCCGGCGACCTGGCGCAGCCGCCGCTCGACCAACGACTTGGGCATAGAGGCGATTCTACGTTCAGGCCACCCGGTGGCGGCCGAACTCGCCGTCGGAGACGGCCCGTTCCGGGCCGCCGGACGGGTCCTCGACCACCGCGAACACGCCGTAGCCGTCGAGCCCGGCGGCCCAGTCCACGCCCGCGGCGCTGCGGGCGAACGCGGCGGTGGCGTAGGCGTCGGCGAGCGCCAGGCGGGGGCCGACGATCGTGACGCTGGCCAGGCCGGACGGGGCGCGCCCGGTGTGCGGGTCGACGACGTGGTCGCCCCGCAGGTAGGTGCCGGAGGTGGCGACGGCGAGGTCGGCGGCCGCGACGACGGCCACGATCGTGTCCGCCCGCCCGGGGTGGCGGATGCCGACGCGCCACGGTGGCGAGCCGTCGCCGGCCCGGGCCGCGACGTCGCCGCCGGCGTTGATGCACCAGTCGGCGACGCCGGCGTCGTCAAGCACCGAGCCGGCCCGCTCGACCGCCCAGCCCTTCACGTAGCCGGACGGGTCCAGGTGCGGCTCGGTGCCGGCCGGTGCCGCCCAGGCGTCGAAGTAGCCGCCGGTCTCGACCCGCAGGGCCTCGCACGCCTCCAGGACCTTGGCCACGTCGGGTGAGCAGTGGGCCAGGTCGACGTCGCCCAGGTCCAGCCGGGAGATCTCGCTGTCCGCCTTGTACGTGCTGAACCTCGTGTCGACGTCGTGGAGGACGGCCACGGCCGCGGCCAGCACATCCGGCTCGACCGGACGCCGGAAGGCGAAGCTCACCGGCATGCCCATCACCTGCTCGACGTGACGGACGAGGGTGGTCGCCGTCATGCGATGCCCAGCGCGTCGAGCGCGGCCTGGAGCGAGGCGATGTAGCCCTGGCTGGTGTCGGTGGCGCCCGAGACCATGTCGATGTCGGCGCTCTGGGCGGACAGCGTCTCCTCCTCGAGGATGGGGACGGCCCGGTTGTTGATCTCGACCGACCGCCCGTGCGAGTCGGGGACCTGCAGCATCGTGACGTCGGTGATGCGCCCGTTCTCGACCGCGACCTGCACCTGCACGCCGCCCCACCGGTTGAACTCGACGTCCCCGGAGGCGGTCTCGGTGCTGCCCGACTCGGTGGTCGTGGCGGTGCCGCCGCCGGCGCTGCTGGTCACTGCCGTGCCGGACTGGCCCGCCGCGACCGTGGCCGGTGCGGTCTCGAAGTTCAGCAGCACGGCCAGGCCGCCCGCGGTGGCGGTCACAGCGCTGAGGGCGGCGACGGTGCGGCGTTGCACGGCGGGTTCTACCTGGGTCCTAGACGGCGAAGGCGAAGCGCTCGGTGTGGATGCGGGTGTCGGGGACACCGAGCTCGCGGGCGGCCCGGACGACCGCGGCGTTCATCGGCTCGGGGCCGCAGACGTAGACGTCCCGGTCCTGGATGTCGGGCACGTACCAGGCCAGGCGCCGGGCGGTGAACGGCTCGGCGGGCACGCGGGGGTCGGACCGCCGCCCGACGAGGTAGCGCACCTCGGCGCCCCGGGCGGCGGCGAGGGCCTCGATCTCGGCGCGGAACACCAGGTCCTCGGGGCGGGAGGCCCGGTACAGCAGCACCGTCGACCCCGGTCCCGGCGGCAGGTCCTCGAGGATGGCCCGCAGCGGGGCGATGCCGATGCCGCCGGCGACGAGCAGGACGCGGTCGCCGGTCCGGGCGTCCGCCGTCATCGTCCCGTACGGGCCCTCGAGCGCCACGCGGGTCCCGGGCCGCAGGCGGGGCAGCTCGGCCGTGTGGTCGCCGAGGGCCTTGACCGTGAACCGCAGCGAGCGCCCGTCCGGCCTGGCCGACAGCGAGAACGGGTGCGACTGGAACCACCAGCGGGGCGTCAGGAAGCGCAGCGAGAAGAACTGGCCGGCCTCGGCGCCGAGCAGGTCCAGCCGGCGGCCGGTGACGTGGATCGACACCACGTCCGGCGCCTCGGGCACCACCGCCGCCACCCGGGCCCGGTGCCGGAGAGCGAGAAGGGTCGGGCGACCGAACCGGTACACGAGCAGGGCGCCGATGCAGGCAACGTGCAGCGCCGCCCAGTAGGCCCGGGCCAGCGGGGCGTCGGCGAAGTCGGCGCCGTTGGCGATCTGGTGGGCGAAGGCCAGCGCCACCGCGAGGTAGGCGTAGAGGTGGACGAAGTGCCACGTCTCGTAGCTGACCCGCCGGCGGGCGGCCCGCACGGACATGGCGGCCACGGCGAGGAAGGCGGCCAGGGCGACGGCGGCGATGAGCACGTCGGGGTAGGTGGTGAGCAGCGTCCACAGCTCGGAGCCGACACCGCTGCTCGCCTGCGCCGCGTACCCGAGGGTGATGAGCGTGGCGTGCCCGACGAGCAGGCTCACCGCCGCGAACCCGACCCAGCGGTGCGCCGCCGCCAGGAGGTCACGGCCGAGGCTGCGCTCGAGCCACGGCAGCCGCGACATCAGCGCCAGCTGGGCGAGCACGGCGAGGGCGCCGTAGAGGCCGGCGAGCTGGCCCGCACCCGTCAGCCAGCCGCCCGTGCTCGACAGCTCGTCGAGGCCGCCGTGGGCGACCCAGAGGGCGGTGACGATCACGAGGTTGGCGGCCACGACGGCGATCGCCTCGGGGGTCCGGTCCCGGCGGCGGGGCTGCGGAACCGCCGGGACGGGGCGGGAGACGGACACGGACCAGCCCGGAGGGACCGCCGTCGTGGCCACGGAGTAGCTCATGACGTGCATACTCCGTGCGGAACCTTGGAGGATTCTCTGCGTCCGCTGCGACTTCGCTGAGGAAACCTTCAGTCGGTGCGGTGGGCGACGGCCTTCCACAGGTCCTCGCCGTAGCGCAGCACGTAGCCGCAGCCGTCGACCTCCAGCTCGGCGGTGAAGTCCCCGCTGGCGTACAGCCACCGGTCGGGGCCCAGGCGGGTGTAGGTCTGCACCAGCGGCTGCAGGGTCAGCCCGGGGAACGCCAGCCACGCCACCGGCAGCGTGCGGCTCTCCCCCACCTCGAGCCCGAGCCGCCGGATCTGCAGCGTGTTGGTGGCCGGGCTGAACCCGAGGTCGACGTCGATGCACCCGTCGAGGGGCTCGGCCGGCGCCCCCTCGACGGTCCACGACCCCTCCCCGTCGGCCACGAGGACGACGGCTTGGGTGTGGCGCTCGCGCTCGATCGTGACCTCGGTCCGGCGGGTCCGCCACAGCGGGTCGAGCTCGACCCGGTAGGCGATCTGGGCCGGCTCGCCGTCGATCGGCAGCACGGCCAGGCCCCGCAGGCGCCAGCCGCCGATCGAGTGCCCACCGGTGAAGAGCTCGAGGCTCTGGAGCTGGTCGCTGCGCCACAGGATGCGGGTCGGCCGGTCGTCGTCGTGCGAGGTCATGGGCACAGTCAAGTGCGTCGGGACGGGTAGCTTCCTGCCGCGATGGCGACCGATCCCTGGGGCCTCGACGACGGATACGTCGATGTCCACGGCACGTGGCACCCCACGTCCGCCGAGACGGCCGCGGCGCTGCACTCGGCCATGGGCGCGGCCGGGGGGCCGGAGGAGTGGGAGGCCGGGCCGCCCGAGGACCGGCCCCTGTGGATCGTGCGGGCCGGCGCCGCGGAGCCCCTGCTCGCCCCGTGCGACCTGACCCTGGAGGACGGCACCGCCCTGGCCGGGCTGACCGCCCTGCCGCCCGACCTGCCGATCGGCTACCACGACCTGCGGCCGCGGGACGGCGGCCCGGTCACCCGGCTCATCGTCACGCCCGGCCGCTGCCACCTACCGCCTGACCTGCGGACCTGGGTGCTGGCCGTGCAGCTCCACTCGTGCCGGTCGACGGGAAGCTGGGGCGTCGGCGACGCCGCCGACCTGGCGCTGTTGGCCGGGTGGGCCCGCGACCACGGCGCCGGGATGGTGGCGCTCAACCCCCTGCACGCCCCCCTGCCCCTGGACCGCGTCGAGCCGAGTCCCTACTACCCGTCGAGCCGGCGGTGGCGGAACCCGCTGTACCTGTGCATCGACGACATCCCCGGTGCAGGGGAGGACCCCGACGTGTCGTCGCTGGCCGCCGAGGCCCGGCGCCTGAACGGGTCGCGGGTCATCGACCGGGACCGGGCGTGGGTCCTGAAGCGGCGGGCGCTCGACCGGCTGTGGGTGCGGTTCGGGGCGGACACGAGGTTCGAGCGGTGGCGGGCCGACCAGGGCGACGAGATCGAGGTCTACGCCCGGTTCTGCGCGCTGGCCGAGCACCACGGCTCGGGGTGGCGGACGTGGCCGGCCGAGCACCGCCACCCGTCGTCCGCGGCGGTGGCGTCGTTCGCGGCCGCCCGGGCCGAGCGCGTGCGGTACTGGGCGTGGGTGCAGTTCCTGCTCGACGACCAGTTCCGGCGGGGCGGCCAGGCGCTGCCGCTGCTCACCGACCTGGCGGTCGGGGTCGACCCCGACGGCGCCGACGCCTGGATCATGCAGGACCTGCTCGCCGCGGACGTGCGCGTCGGGGCGCCGCCCGACGCCTTCAACCGGTTCGGGCAGGACTGGGGGCTGCCGCCGTTCGTGCCGTGGAAGCTGCGGGCCGCGGCGTACGAGCCGCTGGCGTCGCTGTGGCGGGCGGCGCTCGGTGGGGGGACCGGTGATCGTTCCCCAAACTCCGGCGGCGGTGTCCGGATCGACCACGTGATGGGCCTCTTCCGCCTGTTCTGGTTGCCGCCGGGCGGGGGGCCGGCCGACGGGGCGTACGTCCGCTACCGGGGCGACGAGTTGCTGGCGGTGCTGGCGGTCGAGAGCGTGCGGGCCGGCGCCGTGATCGTGGGCGAGGACCTCGGGACCGTCGAGACACAGGTCCGGGAGGCGCTGGCCGAGGCGGGCGTTCTGTCCTACCGCCTGGCGTGGTTCGAGCCCGAGCCGCCCGAGCGGTACCCGTGGCAGGCGCTGGCCGCCGTGACGACCCACGACCTGCCGACGATCGCCGGGGCGTGGACCGGCGCCGACGACGCCGACCAGCGGGCGGCCGGCATCGAGCCGGACCCCGCCGCGATGGACGCCCTGCGCCAGCGCCTGCACGACCTCACCGGCCGGACGCCCGACGACTCGACCGTCGAGGACGTGATCGTCGACGTCCACCGCCGGCTGGCGGCCAGCCCGTCGGCCCTGGTGGCGGCCACGCTCGAGGACGGCCTCGCCGTCCCCGACCGGCCCAACCTCCCGGGCACGACCATCGAACGCCCCAATTGGTCCCTGGCGCTCCCCTTCCCCCTGGAAGACGCTCTCGCCACCCCCCTCCTCACCCGCCTCGCCTCGTCCTTGTCCCGCTGACCGCGCAGTGCACGAACGCTAGTTCGTGTAACCTCGGTACATGAGATTGCTGCGACGCCTACCCCGGCATCATGGCCGAGACCGCCGAGTCCAGCGCCCGATCGTGCTCGCGCCCTGGCAGCGGACGATCGCCCTCGACCGCCACCCCGATCTCCTGGTGCGGGGCCTCGTGCACTCGGACGGCTGCCGATGCATCAACCGGGTCCACGTCAGGGGGCGCACGTACGAGTACGTGCGCTACCTCTTCACGAACGTCTCCGCCGACATCCGCGAGCTGTACCTCGAGGCGTGCGCCCGGCTCGGCATCGACGCCCGCCCGAGCAACCCGACCACGATCTCTGTTGCCCGCCGCAAGGCCGTCGAGCGCCTGGACGCCATCGTCGGCCCCAAGTACTGACCCAGTACTGACCACGAGGTGCGGGCGGTGGGATTCGAACCCACACTGGCGGGATTTTGAGGCCCGTGTCTCTGCCGTTGGACTACGCCCGCGAGTCGTTCGAGCCTAGCGTGGCCTCGTGCGTCGACTGATGATCGTTGTCGCTGTCGGGGTGGGCGTGGCGGTGGTGCGCGAGTGGCGGCTCAGGCAGTCCGAGCGAGAGCTCGGCCTCGCCGGGTAGCGGCCCTCAGAGCAAGATGCGGGCGCCCTCGTGGCGCAGCAACCAGGCCTTGATCTCGGGGCCGCCGCCGTAGTTGCCGAGGGCGCCGCCCGAGCGCAGCACCCGGTGGCAGGGCACGACGATCGGGATCGGGTTGGTGGCCATGGCCGTGCCGACCGCCCGGGTGGCCTTGGGGTTGCCCACCAGCGTGGCGACATCCTTGTAGCTGGCCGTCTCGCCATAGCCGATGTGGGCGGCAAGAGCCTCGAGCGCCCGGGCGCGGAAACCCCGCGACAGCCGCCGGTCGAGCGGCAACTCGAACCGGTGGCGCCGGCCGGCGAAGTACTCGTCGAGCTGGCGGCGCAGGTCGTCGAGCCGCGAGGGCAGGTGCAGCACCCGGGGCGACACCTCGACCGCGAGCTCGTCGAGCACGTGCTCCTCGGTGCCGAACGAGATCCGCAGCACCCCGACCTCGGTGGCCGTGAGCGTCAAGCGGCCGATCGGCGTGTCGGCCACGGTCCAGGCGATGTCCACGAGATCGGCGGCATCGGCCCGGGCGGCGGCCGCGGCGATCAGCGCGTCGAGCTCGTCCCGCCCGGCGTCGCCGGAGCCGGACGGCCCCCGCCGCAGGCCCTCGACGACGTAACCGGCGATGCCGTCGGTCCGGGCGAGGCCCAGGTCGGCGAGCAGGGCGTCGGCGTCCTTGCCGGCCTCGGTGCCGGCGCCGCCCGGCGAGTCGGGCTCGTCCACCCCGTGGGCGTCATGCGGTTCGTTCATGCCGGCACCTCCTCTCGCAGTCGACGCAGGCCGGCCCGCACGTTCTGGCGGGCGGCGTCCTCGCTGCACCCGAGCGTCTCGGCGACCTCGGCATACGGGCGGTCGAGCAGGTAGCGCTGCACGACGGCCGACCGCTGCTTGGGCGGCAGGCGGCGTACGGCGGCCCACAGCTCGTCGTCGCCGGTGACGTCGCGGTCGACGTGACCGACCTCGGGCGGGTCGCTCACCGGCACGGCCTGGCGGCCGGAGCGCCGGGCCAGGTCGATGACCTTGCGGTGGGCGATCGTGAAGAGCCAGCCCCGCAGGTTGTCGGCGTTCCGCAGGTTCGGGTAGGCGCGCAGCGCCGAGACGACTGTCTCCTGGAAGCAGTCGGCCCCGTCGTGGGGCCCGACCGCGGCAACCAGGAACCGGTGCACGTCGGCGGCGTGCTCGTCGAGCAGAGCCTGGAATGGCGGGAGCTTCACCACCCCGGACAACGTCGCAGGCGCGCCGACCGTGAGATCGCTACCTGGCGGCCAGGGCCCCGAGCAGCTTCTTCGGCGTGTCCTTGGGGCTGATCTTCGGCCACACCTCGGCCAGCGCCCCGCTCTCGTCGACGAGGAACGCCGACCGGATCACGCCGAAGTACTTCTTGCCGTACATCGACTTCTCGCCCCAGGCGCCGTAGGCCTCGGCCACCGCATGGTCCTCGTCGGACAGCAGCGGGAAGCCCAGCGAGTACTTGTCGTCGAACCGCTTCTGCTTGGCCGGCGGGTCGGGACTGATGCCGACGACGGCCGTGTCGCCGATCTCGCCCAGCACGTCACGCAGACCGCACGCCTGGGTCGTGCACCCGGGCGTGTCGGCCTTCGGGTAGAAGTAGATGAGGTGCCACCCGTTGCCGGCCTTGACCCGTTCGGCGAGGTGGAACGGCTCGCCGTCCTGGTCGAGCAGCGTGAAGTCCGGCGCGGGGTCCCCTTGCTTGAGCATGCTGCTGACCCTACCGGCGGCATCGGCCCTGGGTGCGGCGTTCCACGCTCTTCCACAGTCCGCTCGTCGGGCCGACGACGTGGCGATGGGTTGGCGGTTCGCTGGTGGCGGCGGGGCACGCGATCGCGGTTCCGGACCTCCGCGGCGCGGCCGTCACCGGAGATCCCCCCGCGTTCTTCGAGTCACCCTTCGACGTTCCCGAGGGCTGGTGCCAGATGCCAGGGTCTTTCCTGCTCCTGAGCGAGCCGTACCGCGACGACGCCAAGCGAGCCCACTCGCTGGGATGGCCCACGGTCGACCGACTCGGCGGTCATCGCGGACACCGACCCCAAAGCGCCCGCGCATCACCCCAGAACGCCTGCTGACGGTCAGGGACGATCGGCGCGAAGAACTGCCAGGTCACCCTTCTCGTAGATCACCGAAGCCGTGAAGCCGGCGTCGTGCAGCCAGGCGAGCTGCGCGGCCACGGTGTCGGGCAGATCAACGCCGTGTTCGAGGGGTACCGGCACGGGCACGGGCGCGGTGGGAGCCACCACGTCGCAGAGCACGAACCGACCACGAGGGCGCAGCGCGGCGAGGACCCGCTTGAACAGATCGGCCTTCTTGTCACCCGACAGATGGTGCACTGCGAACGCCGAGACGACGAGGTCGAAGGGTCCGGCCGGAAGCGGATCCTCCAAACGCCCCTCCAGGAAGGTGGCCGCGGGAACCGCGCGTTTGGCGTGGGCGAGCATGTCCGGGCTCATGTCGACACCGGTGAGCTCCGCTCGTGGGTGGCGCGCCAGGACGCACGTGGCGGTCAGGCCGGTGCCCGAACCGAGGTCCAAGATCATTCTTGCGTCGACGTCAGCGGTGGCCTCGGCGGTCAGGTCCTGGAGCTGGTCGTAACCGGGGATCTCGGCGCGGACCATCGAGAGGTAGGTGGCGGCGTCGAAGTGCCACTGCCCGGCCATCTCCCCGAAGGTAGACCGAGCGCCGCCGCGCCGGCGGCCTGACAGTGCCCCCGCGGTGGCGAGTCAGGGGACGTGCTGGATCTGTTCCCCGGGGTCGATCGGGCCGAGCACCGCGAGGACGGCCTCGGGGTCGGGTAAGTCGGCGGCGTTGAACACGACCATCGTGTCGCCGACGAGAACGGCGCCCGTGGTGGGGGTGCCGTCTCGGGTGATCGTCCCCGAGAGGGCGAGCTCGGGGACGGGGAAGTGCCGGGCCAGCGATTCGAGCACGGAGCCGTGGGCGAGCGTGAACCACCCGTCGGGAACGTGACGAGCGATGAACGAAGGGTCGCGGTCGTGCTCCCGGAGCACGTAGACCGTGAACAGCACCTGATTCAGGTAGATGAGGCCGATCACCACCGCCAAACCGGTGGCGGGTGACGTCGGCCGCCACCGACCAGTCCCGGTCAGGGCCCTACGACGACTCGCGCCGCCGGCGCGAGCGAGAACCAGCGCGGCCGCCACGGCTGCACGATGGTCACCCCCAACACGACCGCACCCCGTCGAAGAGGAACATGATGCCGTCGCCTGAGAGTCGGGCACAGTCGACGAAGTGCACCCAGAGAAGATCGCCGATCACGACCTCCCGAGCAGAAGCGAACTCGGCGTTCCTGATCAACGCTCCCGAAGCGACCCGCTTCGTCGGAAGCGACGACGGTTCGAAGGCCTCCCCAGCGCCCATGACCGTGAGCATCGCGCGGCGAAGTTATGCATGGCCGAGCGCGGGAGGAGATCCGGTCGGCGCCCGGTGCAGGTAGTCCACGTGATCCGTGACCCGCCCGGCGGGTCCGCGAAAGCAGAGGAAGCCCCCATGCAACGTGTTCTCCGTACGCCAGTCTTCTGGTTCGCCGTCGCAGCCATCGTCGCGGTGGCCGTGATCCTCGTCGTCGCTTCGGGCGGTGGTGGAGGCGGCGGCTACTGACCCATAGAACGAGCCCCCGTTCAGCGCACCCTCGGGCACTTCGACACGAAAGGGCGTCGACGGCATCGCCGCTCGTGCTGCCCCGACTGATCCGAGCAGGGCCGGCCCTCACCGCCCCAGCGTCCGGCGGATGTCCTTCGTCAGGAGGACCAGGTGCAGGTCGTCGGTTGGGCTCTGCTCGAACTCGGGGACGAGGTGGAGGTAGAAATCCCGAGCCTCCGCCGACTCGGCGTGGACGAGCAGTCCACGACAGCCGATCTCGTCCGACAGCGAGACCAACCGGGCGAACACGTCCTGGAGGAGTCCCGCACCGAGGCCCTGGCCCTCATGGTGCGTGTCGACGCCGAGCCGGGCGAGCAGCGCGACCGGTTGCGGGTACCGGCCGGCACCCTTGAGCAGGCGGGCCGGCGCATCCGCGGCGACGAGCTGGGCCATGCACCAGGCGTAGTAGGCGATGGCGACCGGGCTGTCTGGCTCGGTGACGACGTAGACCTTCGTCGTTCCCGCCCGGCCCGACTGGCGGGCGTGACGGCGCAGCCACTCGGTCTGCTCGGCCGACCGGCACGCGAACTTCGCGACGTCGTGGTCGTCGGCGAGCAGGACCGGCGGCCGGTAGCTGCCGGTCACTCCTCGAACGGCGACGGGCGCTCCATCAGGCGACGGAGCCCGGGCAGGTCGCGAGCGGGCCGCGAGTTGATCGCCTCCCACGCCTCGAGGGCGTCGCCGTCGAGGACGAACTCGTCGCGATCGGCCAACACTCGCTGGGCCGCGTGCACGGCGCTCGTCACGACGAACTCGGTGAGATCGGTACCGCTCGCCGCCACGGCACGGTCGATGAGCTCGCGCTCGTGGGGTGTCGTGCGAAGCTCCAACCGACGGTTACGTCGGCGGGTCTCGGTCACAGGCATCGGCTCTCCTCCACAGCCGCAACGTGTACGGCCAATGTACGGCCAGAGGCCACCGCCCGCAACCGGCCGACCGACCTAGTCGTAGGTTGTGGGCATGCGGGCACGGGCACCGGCACGGGGTCGGTCGCGGTGAACGAACGGGGTCGGCCCGCCGCCCTCACCTACACGTCGTACCTCGCGCTCGACGAGGTGCTCGGTGCGCAGCGCCCGCGGTCGGACGAGCACGACGAGATGCTGTTCATCGTCATCCACCAGGTGTACGAGCTGTGGTTCAAGCAGCTGCTCCACGAGGCGGGCCATCTCCAACGCCGGCTCGAAGCCGGCGACACCCCGCACGTGCTGCACACGCTGCGCCGGGTGCTCACGATCCTCAAGGTCGCCGTCGCCCAGATCGACGTGCTCGAGACGATGACGCCGCGCCAGTTCCGGGGCTTCCGGGACCGGCTCGAGGCGGCGAGCGGCTTCCAATCTGCCCAGTTCCGCGAGCTCGAAGCCGTGCTCGGGCGGCGTGAGCCCCGGGTGCTCGGGCACTACCCGGACCCCAGCGAGGCCCGCGACCGCATCGCCGCGGCGATGGCCCGGCCGTCGCTGTTCGACTCGTTCCTCCGCTACCTGGCGACGCAGGGCTACGAGGTGCCGGCCGAGGCGCTGGCGCGGGACGTCCGGCTGTCGATCGAACCGTCGAGCGACGTCCAGCAGGTGCTGCTGCGCGTCTACCGCGACGACGGCGAGCCCGCCCAGGTGGCCGAGCGCCTCGTCGACGTCGACGAGGGCGTGCAGGAGTGGCGCTACCGGCACGTCAAGATGGTCGAACGCACGATCGGCGACAAGCCCGGCACCGGCGGCTCGCCCGGCGCGGCCTACCTGCGCACGACGCTGTCGGTCCCCGTCTTCCCCGACCTGTGGGACGTGCGGAGCCGGCTGTGATCGCCCTCGACGACCTCCGGTCGACGCCCAACGCCCTGGCGCCGCACTACTCCCGGTTCCGGGTGGCCGAACGGCTGCTGCTCACCGGGCACTCGCACCAGGCGTGGCCGGACGTGGCGCGCGCCGGCCAGATCGAGGCCTTCGACGACGCCGCGGCGGCGGTCGACGACAAGTGGGACCGCGCCTTCGCCAAGGCCGACGAGGTCCGCGAGGGGTACCGGCGCCTCCTGCAAGACCCCGGCGGCGAGATCGCCCTCGGGGCCAGCACACACGAGCTGGTGACCCGGTTCCTCTCGTGTCTGGATCTCCGCGGCCGGCGGTGCCGGCTCGTGACGTCCGACGGCGAGTTCCACAGCCTGCGGCGACAGCTCGCGCGCCTGGCCGAGGACGGCGTCGAGGTCGTGCGCGTCCCCGCCGACCCGGCGGACACGCTCGCCGCCCGCATGGCGGACACGGTCGACGACCGGACCAGCGCGGTCCTGGTCTCGGCCGTGCTGTTCGAGACCTCACGCATCGTCCCGGACCTCGGCTCGCTCGTGGAGGTGTGCGGGCGGCGCGGCGTCGAGCTGCTCGTCGACGCCTACCACGCACTCGGCGTGGTCCCCCTGCCGATCCACGAGCTGGGGCTCGCCTCGGCGTGGATCGTGGCCGGCGGCTACAAGTATCTGCAGCTCGGCGAGGGGAACTGCTGCCTGCGCCTCCCCCCGCACGCCGACCGGATGCGGCCCGTCGACACCGGCTGGTTCGCCGAGTTCGACGCACTCGACGCACACGACGAGCGGCCTCTCGAGCAGGTCACGTACCGCCCCGGAGCCTGGCGCTTCGCCGGTGCCACCTACGACCCGACGAGCAACTACCGCGCCGCCCGGGTATTCCGCTTCTTCGCCGAGCACGGGCTCTCGCCGGCGTTCCTGCGCCAGTCGTACCTCCACCAGCTCGACGTGTTGGCCCGGGTCTTCGACGCACTCGACGCGCCCGACGACCTCGTCACCCGCGACCGGACCACCCCACCGACCGCGTTCGGCGGCTTCCTCGTCCTGCGCACGCCCGAGGCCCGGCGCCTCCAGCAGGCGCTGCGGGCCCGCGGCGTGAGCACCGACAGCCGCGGGCCCCATCTGCGCCTCGGTCCCGCCCCTTATCTCTCGGACGCCCAGCTCGAGTCGGCGATCGCCGCCCTCGGCGAGGTCCTGAACGAGGTCGTGAGGCCATGACCGGGCCGGCGGCTGCGCTGCTCGTCGCGACCGTCGTCGCGGCGGCCGCCGACTGGCTGGCGGTCCACCGGCGCGACCAGGCCCTGGAGTACGTGTTCAAGCCCCTCACGCTCGGGCTGTTGATCGGGGCCGCACTCGCGCTCCAACCCGACGACCCCGCCGTCCGGGCCTGGTTCGTGGCGGCGCTCGTGCTCGCGCTGACGGGCGACGTGTTCCTCATGCTCCCCAGCGACCTGTTCCTGCCCGGCCTCGGCGCCTTCCTGCTGGCGCACGTGGCCTACGTCGTGGGCCTCACGCTGGCGGGCCTGTCCGCCGCCTACGTCGTGGTCGGGCTGGCGGTGGTCGCGGCCGTCTGCGCCACCGTCGGCCGCCGCCTCGTCGCCGGGGTAGCGGCCAAGGAACCCGGACTCAGCAAGCCGGTCGTCGCCTACGTCGGCGTCATCTCGGCGATGGTGGTGTGCGCCTGGGGCACCGGGAACCCTCTCGCCGTCGCCGGCGCCCTGCTGTTCTACGCCTCGGACGCGCTGATCGGCTGGGGCCGTTTCGTGTCCGAACGCCGGCCCGGCGGGGACCTCGCCGTGATGGTGGCCTACCACGCCGGCCAGATCCTGCTGGTCCTGTCACTCCTGTGAGCCCCTGGCAGACTGGTCGTGACCGGACGACCGGCGAGGTGCCTGTGACGACCCGTGTGTTCCTGCTCGACGACCACGAGATCGTCCGCCGCGGCCTGCGCGAGGTGCTCGACGCCGAGGACGACCTCGCGGTCGTCGGCGAGGCGTCCACCGTCGAGGAAGCGCTGCGGCGCGTGCCGCCCACCCGGCCCGACGTCGCCATCCTCGACGTACGCCTCCCCGACGGCAACGGCGTGGAGGCCTGCCGCGACATCCGCTCGGCCCACCCCGAGATCCAGTGCCTCATGCTCACGTCGTTCTCCGACGACGAGGCGTTGTTCGACTCGATCATGGCCGGCGCCGCCGGCTACCTCCTCAAGCAGATCCGCGGCCCCGACCTCGTCGAGAGCGTCCGCCGGGTCGCCGCCGGCCAGTCGCTGCTCGACCCGACCGTCACCGCCAAGGTCCTCGACCGGCTGCGCCGCCCACCGCAGGAGGACCAGCAGCTCGCCCAGCTCACCGACCAGGAGCGCAAGATCCTCGACCTGCTCGCCCAGGGCCTCACCAACCGCCAGATCGGCGAGCAGCTCTACCTGGCCGAGAAGACCGTCAAGAACTACGTGTCCAACCTGCTGATGAAGCTGGGCATGCACCGCCGCACCGAGGCCGCGGTCTACGCGGCCCGCCTCGCCGAACGCCGCGGCCAGCGCCCGTGAACCGCCGCGGCTACCGCAGCCCGCGGGGACGGTTGCGCTCGCCGAGGTAGAGCAGGCCGAACACGACCGCGCCGCCGAGGCCGACGAGCCGGTGCGACGTCTGGACCGGGAGCGCCGCCAGGACGAGGCAGAGCAGGCCGGTGGCAGCCAGGACGAGAGCGACGCGCGGTCGCATACCCGTAGTCTGCCCCATCACGGCCGCCGGCCACCCAGCCGCCGGCCGGTGATCTGGCTCGGGACCAGCCGCAGCCAGTGCCCTTTCTCCCCAGCCGCCCACGGCACGACCGGCAGACGGCGCACCCGCTCGAACGCCGCGGCGTCGTAGTGGGTGACCTCCTCGAGGCGCCCGGTCACCACCACGCTCCACCCGGTGCGGGCCTCGCGGTCGAGGCCGTCGATCTCGAAGGCGACGCGCCCCCGCTCGGCCCGGTCGAGCTTGGTCCCCGGGTCGGTGCGGAACACCACGGCGTCGCCGTCCAGGGCGTAGTTGACCGGGAACACGAGCGGCGCGCCGCCCGTGCCCATCGCCAGGCGCCCCACGTCCTCGCCGGCGAGCAGCGCCAGGCAGGCGTCGCGGTCGAGCACCTCGAGCCCGGTCCGGCGGTCGATCGTCGTCATGTCGTGAACCCCCCGTTCGCCGCTGTGAGGAGCCGGTCGCCGACGCCTCCGAGCACGAGGCGGCGTCCCGAGACCAGCTCGCACGAGACGGCCACCATCCGGTCGTCGGCACCGGGCACCCAGCGGGCGAGCCGCACCCGGTCCCGCGCGTCGATCTCGGCGGCCTCACCGTCGGACAGAGCGCGGGCGACCCCGACGACGACCACGCTCCAGCCCGCGTGCTCGATCGGGTCGAAGTCGTCGACCTCGAACGCGACCACCGCGTTGCGGGTCGCGGCCTCGAGCTTGCTGCCCAGGCCAGTGCGGAACAGGATCCGGTCGCCGACCAGCCGGAAGTTGACCGGCAGCACGGTCGGCAGCGCCGCCGAGCTCAGCCCGACGCGACCGATCGTCGCCGTCGCCAGCAGGCGCAGGCACTCGTCGGTCGCCAGGACCTCCAAGCCGTTGCGGTCGACCTCCACGGCTCAGACTCGCTTCGGGACGTTGCCGGTCAGCGTGCACACGAAGCGCATCACCCGGTGACCGGGATCGGACGTCGGGGCGAACATCAGCGGGCAGCCCCCGTCGATGACCGCGATGCCGTGCTCACGGCCGTACTTGGCGGCCGCCTCGGACACGCTCCCGGCGCCCATGGCCCGGTGCATCCACACGCGCCCGATGTCCAGCTCGGCGCACTCGCGCATCGTCGCCTCGGCGGTCTCGGGCCGGGTGGCGATGACGACCGCGTCCACCCCGCCGGGGATCGACTTCACGTCGTGGTAGCAGACGTCGCCCTCGACCTCGTCGGCGTTGGGGTTGACCGCGAAGACCTGGTAGCCGCGCTCGCGGAGCCGCTTGTAGACCACGTTGCTGCCGTGGTCGCGCGGCGTCCGGGACACGCCGGTGACCGCGACCCGCTTGTGGGCCAGGAACTCGGCCGCCGCTTCCTTGATCGTCGCCATGGCTCCTCCTTCTCAAGGCTCCCTGTCGAGGTCCATGGTGTGACTCGGCCAGGCACGACCGCCCGGGGCCATCGGCACCTATCCATGGGCCGATGGTCCCGGACCCTGGTAAGCCGGTGGCTCGTGGGCACGATTCCGGACGTGGACGAGGCGCTGGCGGGCCAGATCGCGGAGCTCGACGAGTTCCTGGCGGGCCTCTCCGAGGAGGATTGGACCCGGCCGTCGCGGTGCGAGGGGTGGTCGGTCGCCGACGTCGCGCTGCACCTCGCCCAGACGAACGAGATCGCGATCGCCAGCGCCGAGGGCCGGTTCGCCGAGGTGGTCGCCCTGTTCACCGCGGGCGGCGCCGCGCAGAACGTCGACGAGGGCGCCGCGATCGCCGTCGAGCGCGAGCGGGGGCAACCACCGGAGGCCGTGTTCGCCCGGTGGCGGGCCAGCGCGACGGCGATGCGGGACGTGCTCGCCGCGGCCGACCCGGGCGAGCGGGTGACGTGGGTCGCCGGCCAGTTGTCGGTCCGGACGCTGACGACGACCCGGCTCGCCGAGACGTGGATCCACACCGCCGACGTCACCCACGCGCTCGGCGTCGAGCCGGCCGCGACCGCCCGGCTGTGGCACATCGCCCGGCTGGCGTGGCGCACGCTGCCCTACGCCTTCCTCCGGGCCGGCCGCGAGCTGAGCGGCCCCGTGGCGTTCGAGCTGACCGGCCCCGAGGGCGAGGACGACGTCTGGCGGTTCCTCCCCGACGCCGCCGACACCGAGGCGACGACACGCGTGTCCGGCCCCGCCCGGGACCTCTGCCTGGTCGCCGCCCGCCGGGTCGACCCGCCCGAGACGGGACTCGTCGCCACCGGCCCGGACGCGGCCGCGGTTCTCGACCTGGTCCGTACGTACGCCTGACCAGCGGCACACCAGCGGCCCTCCGCCGCCCCTTTGTTGACACATCGCTCAAATCATCCGTGAACCGGCCCGGCAACATTCTCGAGATCCACGGTCACATGCACGACCACGGCACCAACATCGAGATCCGCGACGACAGCACGGGCCAGCTGATCTGCGACTCGGTGGCCGCCTACGGCGAGAGCCCGCTGTACATCGACCACCACGGCATGGAGCACGTCTCGTCGATGACCCACTGCGGCGGCGACGGGGCGACCCGCCCGGTCGCCACGATCGCCAGCGGGCAGCGGGTCACCATGACCAGCCACTACCTGGGCACCTGGACCCGGGCCGCCGGCTGCTAGCGCCGGGACGAGGCAAGATTTCTCGGCAGAACCTGTCGATCTCGCCGCTCCTCGTTTGTCTCATCGGCGAGCATCCGATCCAGGAGGAGCGAGACATGAAGTACATCCTGTTCATCCACCAGGGCGACTCGCCCACGCCCCGTGACCCCGAGGCGTGGGCGACCCTGTCCGAGGACGAGCAGAAGGCCGTCTACGCCGACTACCAGGCCGTCAACCAGACCCCGGGCGTCACGCCCGGGGTCGGCCTCGACGAGCCGACGACCGCCACCACCGTCCGCGTGCAGGACGGCAGGACGCTGACCACCGACGGCCCGTTCGTCGAGGTCAAGGAGGCCATCGGCGGCTACCTGGTCTTCGAGGCCGACGACCTCGACGCCGCCATCGAGCTGGCCGCCAAGATCCCGGCCGCCCGCCTCGGCGGCGCGATCGAGATCCGCCCCACGGTGGAGTGGTAGCGGCGGCGTCGCTCGAGCAGGTCTTCCGCGACCAGTGGGGCCGCGTCCTCGCGGCGATGATCGGCTTCCTCGGCGAGTTCGACCTCGCCGAGGAAGCCGCGCAGGAGGCGTTCGCCATCGCCGCCGAGCGGTGGCCCCGCGACGGCGTGCCCGACCACCCGGGCGCCTGGCTGATCACGACGGCCCGTAACCGGGCCATCAACCGCATCCGCCGGGACCAGACGCTGGCCGCGAAGGCGCACCTGCTGCGGGCGCCCGAGGCGCACGATCCCGTGGATCCCCTCGACCCCCTCGACCCGGCGGCGCACACGACGTTCCCCGACGAGCGGCTCCAGCTCGTCTTCATGTGCTGCCACCCGGCGCTGTCGGTCGAGGCCCAGGTCGCGCTCACCCTGCGCACCCTCGGCGGGCTGACCACGCCCGAGATCGCCCGGGCCTTCCTGGTGCCCGAGCCCACGATGGCCCAGCGGCTGGTGCGGGCGAAGCGCAAGATCAAGGCGGCCGGCATCCCCTTCCGGGTGCCGCCCGACCACCTGCTGCCGGACCGGCTCGTCGCCGTGCTGGCGGTCGTCTACCTGATCTTCAACGAGGGCTACGGCGGCCGCGGCGACCTGGCGGGCGAGGCCATCCGGCTGGGACGGGCGCTCGCCGAGCTCATGCCCGACGAGCCCGAGGTCCAGGGGCTGCTCGCGCTCATGCTGCTGCTGGACGCCCGCCGCGCCGCCCGGTTCCGCGACGGCGAGCTCGTCCTGCTCGCCGACCAGGACCCCTCGCAGCTCGATGCCGACGAGATCGCCCAGGGCCGGGCGGTGCTCGACCGGGCCCTGGCCCTGCTCGGCCGGGGCCCGTACGTCGTGCAGGCGGCGATCGCGTCCCTCCACGCCGAGGACCCCCGGGACTGGACGCAGATCGCCGCGCTCTACGGCGAGCTGTCCCGCCTCACCGACTCGCCGGTCGTCGAGCTGAACCGGGCCGTGGCCGTGGCCGAGGCCGAGGGGCCCGCGGCCGGCCTCGCGATCGTCGACGGCCTGCCGCTCGACGGCTACCGCTACCTGCACGCCACCCGGGGCGAGCTGCTGCGCCGGCTCGGCCGCGCCGGCGAGGCCGGCGACGCCTACCGCCGGGCCCTGGTCCTGACCGAGGACCCCGCCGAGCGCCGCCTGCTCGAGCGCCGCCTCGCCGCCCTGGGGAATCGCTAGCGCCCTGCGGCATCATCGGGGGCCATGGCCGCCGCCACGCTCGCTGACCACCTGCCCCCACTCGGCGATGGCGCCAGCGGCGAGGCCGTGCTCGACGCCTTCACCGTGTGGGCGGCCGGCCGGGGGCTCACCCTGTACCCGGCGCAGGAAGAGGCGGTCCTCGAGGTCGTCTCGGGCGCCAACCTGATCCTCGGCACGCCGACCGGGTCCGGCAAATCGCTGGTCGCGCTTTCCGCCCACGCCGCCGCGCTCGCCGCCGGCCGCCGCACGTTCTACACGGCGCCCATCAAGGCGCTGGTGTCCGAGAAGTTCTTCGACCTGTGCCGCGAGCTGGGTTCGGACCGGGTCGGCATGCTCACCGGCGACGCGGCGGTCAACCCCGGCGCCCCGGTCATCTGCTGCACGGCCGAGGTGCTCGCCAACATGGCCCTGCGCGACGGCGACCAGGCCGACGTCGGCCAGGTCGTCATGGACGAGTTCCACTACTACGCCGACCCCGACCGGGGCTGGGCCTGGCAGGTGCCGCTGCTGACACTGCCCCAAGCCCAGTTCGTGCTGATGTCCGCCACGCTGGGCGATACGCGGCGGTTCGAGGCCGAGCTGACCGAGCGCACCGGGCGGCCCACAGCCGCCGTCCACCACGCCACCCGCCCCGTGCCGCTCGAGTTCGAGTACCGGCGCACGGTCATGCACGAGACGATCGACGACGTGCTGGCCAGCCGGCGGGCGCCGGTCTACGTCGTGCACTTCACCCAGCAGTCGGCGGTCGAGCGGGCCCAGGCGCTGATGAGCGTGAACGTGTGCTCGCGGGCCGAGAAGGACGCCATCGGCGAGGCGATCGGCGCCTTCCGGTTCGGCCCCGGCTTCGGCCGGACCCTGTCGCGCCTGGTGAGGCACGGCATCGGGGTCCACCACGCCGGCATGCTCCCCAAGTACCGGCGGCTGGTCGAGCGCCTCGCCCAGGAGGGCCACCTCAAGGTCATCTGCGGGACCGACACGCTGGGGGTCGGCATCAACGTCCCGATCCGCACGGTGCTGTTCACGCAGCTGTGCAAGTACGACGGGACGAAATCGCGGCTGCTGTCCGCCCGGGAGTTCCACCAGATCGCCGGCCGGGCCGGGCGGGCCGGGTTCGACACGGTCGGCTACGTGCTGGCGCAGGCCCCCGAGCACGTGATCGACAACGAGCGGGCGCTGGCCAAGGCGGGCGACGACCCGCGCAAGCGGCGCAAGGTGGTCCGCAAGAAGGCGCCGACCCGCGGCTTCGTGCCCTGGTCCGAGGACACGTTCACCAAGCTTGTCGCCGCCCCGCCCGAGCCGCTGACGTCGAGCTTCACCGTGTCCCACTCGATGCTGCTCAACGTGGTGGACCGGCGGGGCGACGGATGCGGGGCGATGCGCCGCCTGCTGACCGAGAACCACGACCCCCGTCCCCAGCAGCGCCGGCACATCCGCCGGGCCATCGCCATCTACCGGTCACTGCTCGGCGCCGGCGTGGTCGAGCGGCTGGACGAGCCCGACGAGGACGGGCGCCTGGTCCGGGTCACCGTCGACCTGCAGGAGGATTTCGCCCTCAACCAGCCCCTGTCCCCCTTCGTGCTCGAGGCCGTCGGACTGCTGGACCGGGACTCGCCCGACTACGCCCTCGACGTGCTGTCGCTGGTCGAGTCCGTCCTCGACAACCCCGGGGTGATCCTGGCGGCGCAGCTCGACCGGCTGCGGACCGAGACCCTGGCCCGCCTCAAGCAGGAGGGCGTCGAGTACGAGGAGCGCATGGCCGAGCTCGACACGCTCGAGCACCCCAAGCCGCTGCGGGACCTCACGTACGAGGCGTTCAACCGCTACCTGGTGCAGCACCCGTGGGCGGCCGACCACACGATCAGGCCCAAGTCGGTGGCCCGCGAGCTGTACGAGCGGGCGATGACGTTCACCGACTACGTCCAGCACTACGGCCTGGCCCGGTCGGAGGGCCTGCTGCTGCGCTACCTGAGCGACGCCTACAAGGGCCTCGTCCAGACGGTGCCCGAGGACGCCAAGACCGACGCGGTGTTCGACGTGACCGAATGGCTGGGCGAGACGGTCCGGCAGGTGGACTCCAGCCTGCTCGACGAATGGGACCAGCTGCGGAACCCGTCGGAGGTGGCGGCCGTGGCGTCAGGCGTCGAGCCGCCCGCGGCGGAGCGGGCCGCGTCCGGGGCCGCCGCTGCCGAGCCGGCCGGGGTGACCGCCAACGCGCGGGCGTTCCGGGTGATGGTGCGCAACGAGCTGTTCCGCTGGGTGGAGCTGCTGGCTCGGCGGGCGTACGCCGAGTTGGCGGCGCGGGAGGGCTCGGGCTCGTGGACGCCCGAGCGGCTCGCGGCGGCGATGGCGCCGTACTGGGACGAGCACGACGCCATCGGCATCGACGATGGGGCCCGGTCGGGGGCGTTGGTCCGGATGGACGACGGGTCGGGGTCCGTCACGCAAGTGCTCGACGACCCGGCCGGCGACCACGACTGGGTCGTCCGGGCCCGGGTCCGCCCCGACGCCTCGGACGAGGAGGGCCGGGCGGTCGTCGACCTGCTCGCGGTCGAACGCCTGACCTGACGTCACACCTCGGCTTGAGGATGGCCTGGGCTAGAGGATGGCGACCTCGGTGAACAGTCCCGACGAGACCTCGTCGAACGGGGCGTCGCCACGCATCGTCTCGGTGAGCCGGCGGGCCTTCTCGTCTGCCATCAGCCGATCGCCGGCCTCGCCGTACTCGCGCATCGAGTTGTACTCCATGACCGCGCACAGCAAGCCCGACTGCGGGCCGGCGTGGTTCAGCTCGAGCAGCCGGCACCCGACCGCACCGTGGGCGTCGCACAGGTCGAACGCCTCGCGGGCGAAGGCCAGCGTGTCGTCCCAGTGCCCGGGCCGGGGACGACCCAGGCGGGCGTCGAGCACCCGCCCCCGACCGTCCTTGGCGCCCGACCGCCCGAGGTCGATCTCGAACATCACCGCCGTCGACTCGTAGACGAAGGGCGCTTCGGCCTCCCGGATGCGATGGCTGTACGAGTGGGCCTCGGCGTCGCTCTGCGTGTCCTCGAGGTAGTTCCCGTAGGCGCCCAGGCTGTCGAACCGGCAGGTCAGCACGAGCTGGCCGG
>JBKPAS010000028.1:0-7359 GCA_046744265.1 Actinomycetota bacterium | reverse complement strand
GCCTCGATGCGCTCGAGCTTGCTGCGCAGCCCGGCCAGCCGGGCGGACGCCCGCTCGCGGTCCGCGTCGGCCCGCTGGATCGCCCCCCGCAGCGCGCTCAGCTCGCCGCGCACCTCAGCGGCCCACCCCGACGGCGGCGGGACCCCGTCGGCCCACTCGGCTTCGAACTCGTGCCGAGCCGCAGCGAGCGCCGCCTCGGCCTGGGCCAGGGCCTCGACCTCGGGGCCCAGCCGGTCGGCGTCGGCCTCGACCTCGGCGACCTCGTCGCGCAGCCGGGCGGCGTCGGCCTCGAGCGAGGCGACGACGGCCTGGTCGACGAACGCCGAGCGCTCGCGCTCGATGCCCCGCCGGCGCTCGGCCAGCAGGGCGAGCTGGCCCTTCGCCTTCTCGCGCAGCGCCTCGAGCTGGCCGACGGCGTCGCCGAGGTCGCTGCCGCCCAGGGCGCCCAGCTCGGCCTCGCCGGCCATCACCCCGGTGTCGAGCTCGCTCAGCCGCCGCTTGACCAGCGTCTCCTCGTTGCGCAGCTCGGACAGCGCGGCGCTGGTGTCGCCGAGCCGGCGCTTGAGGGTGGTCAGCTCGCGGCCGACGACGTGGACCTGCAGCGCCCGCAGCTCGGCCACCAGGTCGCCGTGGCGGCGGGCGGCCTCGGCCTGGCGCTCGAGCGGCCTCAGTTGCCGCCGCACCTCGCGCACCAGGTCGCCGAGGCGCAGGAGGTTGCCCTCGGTGGCGGCCAGGCGGCGCTCGGAGCGCTCCTTGCGCTTGCGGTGCTTGAGGATGCCGGCGGCCTCCTCGACGACCAGCCGCCGTTCCTCGGGGCGGGCGTTCAGCACCGCGTCGATCTGGCCCTGGCCGACGATCACGTGCTGCTGGCGGCCCACGCCGGTGTCGCTGAACAGCTCCTGCACGTCGAGCAGCCGGCAGGGGACGCCGTTGAGCGCGTACTCGCTCTCGCCCGTGCGCCACAGCGTGCGGGTGACCGTGACCTCGCTGAACTCGATAGGCAGCAGGCCGGCGCCGTTGTCGATCGTCAGGCTGACCTCGGCCCGGCCCAGCGCCGGGCGCTTGGTCGTGCCGGCGAAGATGACGTCCTCCATCTTCTGGCTGCGCACGGCCGACGGCTTCTGCGCGCCGAGGACCCAGCCGATGGCGTCGACGATGTTCGACTTCCCCGACCCGTTCGGGCCCACGACGACGGTGACCCCGGGCTGCAGCTCGAGGTTGGCCGTCTCCGCGAACGACTTGAAGCCCTTGAGGGTCAGGGCCTTGAGAAACATCCCGACAAGCCTACGCCGGGGTGCTCCGCCGCCCGGGCACCCCCGTGCTCACACCTGGCAGTTGGGGCACCAGTAGGTGATGCGGCCCCCGCTGCGCTGCTTGGCCACCGTGCCGCGGCACCGCCGGCAGGCCTCGCCGTCGCGGCCCCACACCTCGAGCTCCTCCTGGAAGGCGCCGGGCTTGCCGTTGAGGTCGAGGAACGGGTGCTCGTCGGTGGAGGTGCCGTGGTGCTTGGTCGCCTCGTGCAGGATCTCGACCAGCGACCGGTACAGCCGGCGGATCTCCATCGTCGAGACCGTCGACACCTCGCGGTCGGGCTTCAGCCCGGCGTCGTAGAGGATCTCGTCCGCGTACAGGCCGCCGAGGCCGACGATGAACGTCGGGTCGAGCAGCAGCGGCTTGAGCTTGGACGTGCGCCGGGCCACCAGGGCATGGGCGAACGCCGTCCACGACACGGGCGAGGCCACCGGGTCGAGGCCCAGCTCGGCCAGGGCCGGCACCTCCTCGGCCAGCAGCTCGGGCGTGACGACGAACGCCTCGGCGGTGCCCTCGGCGTCGGCCAGGCGCAGCTGGCCGCCCTGGGTGAAGCTGACCACGAGCTGGCTGTCGGGCTCGGTCGGGTCCTTGGGGGCGGCGCGGGTCAGCCGGCCCGTCTCGCCCACGTCGAGGACGAGCAGCTCGCCGCTGTCGAGCGTCATGACCAGCAGCGAGCCGCGCCGGTCGACGGTCTTGATCTTGGCGCCCTCGAGCCGCGACTCGAACGCCTTCTTCGAGCCGTTCCGCCTGACCGCCTTGGCGTCGATGACCTCGGCTGACTTCACACGCCGACCGACGGTCTCGCGCTCGAGACCGCGCCGGACGGTCTCGATCTCGGGCAGCTCAGGCATCGTCGTCGTCATTCCTCAGTTCGGCCGTCAACGTCGTGTACGCATTTCGGGCGGCCACCTGCTCCGCCTGCTTCTTCGACCGCCCGTCGCCCTTGCCCCGCGGGACGCCCGCGACCGACACGGTCACGTGGAAGCGACGAGCGTGGTCCGGCCCCTCGGCCACCGTCTGGTAGCGGGGGGCGTCCTCGAACACGCGGGCCGCGAGCTCTTGCAGGCGGCTCTTGAAGTCCTGCCCGCCGGGGCCACCGGCGTGGGCCTCCGCGACCCTGGTCCCCAGCAGGCGCATGACCAGCTCGTGCGCCGCCTGCATGCCGGCCGACACGTAGACGGCCCCGAGCACCGCCTCGAGCGCGTCGGCGAGGATCGACGGTTTCTCGCGCCCGCCCGACTGCTCCTCGCCCTTGCCCAGCAGCAGGAACTTGCCGAGGTCGAGCTCGTCGGCGACCTCGGCCAGCGTGACGGCGTTGACCACGGCCTTGCGGACGTCGGTCAGCTCGCCCTCGCTGAGCCTCGGGTAGGCGCGGTACGCGTGGTCGGTGATGATCACGCCGAGCACGGCGTCGCCGAGGAACTCGAGCCGCTCGTTCGAGTCGTAGCCGGGGTTCTCGGCACACCACGACCGGTGGACGAGCGCGGGCGCCAGCAGCTCGGGGTCGTACAGGTCGACACCGAGACGGGCGACGAGCTCGTCGAGGTTTGACACAGGGAGTGGTATGGCGAACTCCCTACAGCTTGGCGAGCACGTAGTCGACGGCGTCACGCACGGTCTTGATGTCCTCGAGGTCTTCGTCCTCGATGCGGAAGCCCACGCTGCGCTCCCCTACCTCTTCCTCGAGGGCCTCGGCCAGCTCGATCAGGGCCAGCGAGTCGGCCTCGAGATCGTCGGTGAACGAGTCGCCCTCGTGGATGCTGGACGGCTCGACCTCGAGGATGTCGGCCAGGCGATCGCGGATGAGCTCGAACACCTGCTGGCGATCGAGCGGGCCGCGCTCGACATGGGTTTCGGCAGGCACGCTATGTACTCCTGTTTCGGACCGGAACGGCCGGCAGTGTAACGGGACCCCCCTTTGTGCGCTTGTGAAGCACCCGCCGGGGGTGGGCGGCGGTCAGCCGGCGACGGCGGCCCGCAGCCGCTCGACGACCCCGGCCTCGACCATCTCCGCGGCGACGCGCACCGCGTTCACGATGGCGGTCGCCGAGGACGAGCCGTGGCTGATGATGCACACCCCCTCGACGCCGAGCAGCATCGCGCCGCCCGTCGAGTCGGGGTCGAGCGTCGTGTAGAGCGGCATCAGCGCGCCCAGTGCCTCGTCGGCCACGTCGGTCGGGGCGAGCGCCCCCAGCACGGCCTGGACCAGGGCCTTCAGGCCCCCCTCGAGGGTCTTGAGCGTGACGTTCCCGGTGAACCCGTCGGTGACGATCACGTCGACGTCGGGGGTCATGACGTCGCGGCCCTCGACGTTGCCGATGAACCGGGCGCCCGAGGCATCGAGGGAACCGGGCTCGGCGAGCAGGGCGTGGGTCTCCTTGACCAGCGCGTTGCCCTTGCTGGACTCCTCGCCAATGGACAGCAGGCCGACGCGGGGCTCGGCGATGCCGTAGCGCTCGCGGGCGAACACGGCGCCCATCTGGGCGAACTGGACCAGCCAGCCGGGCTGGCAGTCGGCGTTGGCACCGGCGTCGAGCAGGACGGTCGGCGTCGAGGCGAGCACGGGGATCGGCGTGGCGATCGCCGGCCGGGCCACGCCCTTGATGCGGCCCATGCGCAGCAGCGCGGACGCCATGGTGGCGCCCGTGTTGCCGGCCGAGACCATGGCCGACGCCTTGCCGTCGCGCACGGCCTCGGCGGCCCGGACGAGCGACGAGTCCTTCATGCGGCGGACGCTCTGGCCGGCATCCGCGTCCATCTCGATGACCTCGGACGCGGGGACCAGGTCGAGGCCGCCCCGCAGCGGCTCGACGGCGTCCGGCCGGCCCACCAGCACGACGGGCACGCCCACCTCGTCGGCGGCCCGGCGGGCCCCCTCCACGATGGCGCCCGGGGCGTTGTCGCCGCCCATGGCGTCGACGGCGATCGGCAGCATCGGCGTGTCGTTCGGGTTGATGGCTGGCGGCGCCGGCCGGACCTCAGTCGACCTCGATGGCCTGGCGGCCGCCGTACCACCCGCAGTTGCCGCACACGACGTGCGGGAGCTTCGCCGCGTTGCAGCGGGGGCAGAGGCTGCGGGACGGCCGCTCGACGCGCCAGGCGCTCGCCCGGCGGCTACGGCTCTTGGCCTTCGACGTCTTCTTCTTGGGGACGGCCATTGGAGGACTTCCTGCAGCGTCTGGATGCGGTCAGTGCCCGGGCGGGCACGAGCGTTAGAGCCTAGCGGGTCCGCCGCTCACCGATCGAAACGCAGCTGGTCCAGCGCGGCCCAGCGCGGATCGGCCGGCTCGGCGGTGGCGTCGCTCGTGTCGGCGTCGGCCTCGACGGTCACGGGGTGTTCGGCCGGATCGGGACCGGCGCAGGCCTCGTCGCACAGCGGGGCGAGCGGCAGCGCCAGGGCCAGCGCCTCGCGGACCGCGGGCTCGAGGTCGAGGTGGTCGCGCTCGAGCGGGTAGGTCTCGCCCTCGACGGGGTCGGGCTCGAACACCTCGCTGAGCGTCGCCTCCAGCTGTCCGCCGGTCGCCTCCAGGCAGCGTCGGCACTCGCCGGTCCACCGCCCGGTGACCGTCCCCGTGGCGGTCACGGTCGGCCCCTGGGCCTCGAGCGTGACGTCCACGACGACCTCGTCGTCGGTCAGCCGGGACGACGAGAGCGCCACGCCCGGCAGCCGGGCGGACCGGGTGACCCGGTGGCGCTCGCCGCGGTGCCGGAACAGCTCGCCGGTCGGGACGAGGAAGGGGCTTGCCATCGCCGCACCTCCTGCTTCTGGCTGATGTCGGTTCAGACGCGGTCTTGGTCGAAGAAGGGCGACGCCGCGGCGTCGTCTTCCTCACCGTCGTCGACCTCGTCGGCGGGGACGGGTCCCCGCAGCTTGGCCCGCCCGGCCGCCACGACACCCATCGTACGCTCGAGCACGGTCTCGAACTGGGCCAGGCGCTGGTCGCAGAAGTCGTCGCACTCGTTGCGCAGGCGGCTGGCCTCCTCCCGGGCCTGCTCGACGACGCGGCGGGCCTTGGCCTCGGCCGCCTTGGTGACCTCGGAGCGCTGGACCATGCGCTCGGCCTGCGTCCGGGCGGCCGCCAGGATGTCGTCGGCCTCGCGCTGGGTGCGCTCGAGGAACTCGTCGCGGTCCTTCACCAGCCACCGGGCGGCCCGCACCTCGTCGGGCAGCCGGGCGATCGCCTCGTCGAGCAGGTCCAGCATCTCGTCGCGGTCGACCTTGACCTGCGTCGACAGCGCGGCGGGGCGGGCACTCTCGACCAGCTCGTGGACCCGCCGGAGCAGGGCCTCGACGTCGCCACCGGGCGTGCGCTGGGCCACCCGGGCGTCGAACGAGCGGTCGTCGGGGGCCATCAGTCGCCGTACTTCTCGGCCAGACGCTTGGCCACGGGCTCGGGGACCATGCTCGACACGTCGCCCCCGTAGCGGGCGATCTCGCGGATGAACTTCGACGCCACGAACGAGTGAGTCGACCCGGCCGGGATGAACAGCGTGTCGACGCCCGAGACGGCCAGGTTCATCTGCGCCTGCATCAGCTCGGACTCGAAGTCGGTCACCACCCGCAGGCCCTTGACGATGAAGTCGGCCCCGACGTCGCGGGCAAGGTCGACGACCAGGCTGGAGAACATGGTGACCCGCACGTTGGGGTGCTCGGCGACCGACTCCTCGATCATGGCCTGCCGGTCTTCGAGGCTGAAAAGGGGCTCACCCTTCTGCGGGTTGCGCACGGCCGCCACCACGACGTCGTCGAACAGGCGTGCCGCCACCCCGATGATCTCGAGGTGCCCGTTGTGGATCGGGTCGAACGACCCCGGATAGAGGACCCTGGTCACTGGCGCGCTCCTGGTCGCTCGGCCGGACGCATGCGCCCTAACGGTACCCCCGAGCGTGCTCGCGGCCGCAGTCATCCGTTCACGGTGGGTGGTTGTTCGGTGGGGTCCGTGGGGCCCCGCGCCTCGAGGAAGCCGACCCAGGCGGCGCCGTAGCGGGCCTCGCGGACGAGGGCCCAGCCGTCCGGCACGGCGATGGGCTCGCCGGCCTCGGCCACCACCAGTGGCGCCGGGCGGGCGGCCAGCACGGCGGGCCAGCCGTCGAAGGCGTACGGCGGGTCGCAGAAGGCCACGTCGTAGGGCATGTCGGGGCTGTCCAGGCTGTCCAGGAAGCGCTCGACCGGGGCGGCGACGACCTCGGCGCGGTCGGTGAAGCCGCAGGCCTCGAGGTTGCGGCCGATCGCCGCCCGGGCGGCCCGGTCGCTGTCGACGAACGTGGCGTGGGCGGCGCCCCGCGACAGCGCCTCGATGCCGAGCGCCCCGCTGCCGGCGAACAGGTCCACGACCCGGGCGCCGTCCAGCGCGCCCCGGCTCCACAGCGCGTTGAAGATCGCCTCGCGCACCCGGTCGGCCGTCGGGCGGGTCCGCCGGCCGGCGGGCGCGACGAGCGGGCGCCCCCGGGCGGTGCCGCCGACGACCCGCACGAGTGGTTGCTCCGGGGCCGAAGCGGGCCTCTAGGCGCCGAGGAGGCCGCGCACGTACGCGGCCTGCCCGGCGTGCTGGAGGCAGTCGTCGACGATGCTGACCAGGCGGACGCCGAGGGTGACCGGCGGCTCCCACCTGCGGTCGACGACGCGGTCGAGGTCGCCGGGGGCGAGCGTGGCCAGGAACCCGTTGGTGCGCTCGCACACGGCGTCGAGGTAGTCGAGCAGCACGCCGGGCGACTCAGGGCGCACGGCCGCCACCTCGTCGGGCGTGTGGCCGTAGCCGTGGTTGTCGGGGTCGGGTTCGAGCCCGAACCGGCCGGCCCAGTCACCGGTCGTCCAGAGCTGGTCGGCGTCGAGAAGCTCGGCGACCTGGGAGTCCTGCCCCCGGGCGATGTGCCAGACCAGCCAGGCGATGTGGTTGGTGCCCGGCGCGGGCGACTCGACGAGCCGGTCGGGGTCGACGCCGTCGACGGCGCGCCGGGCCAGGGGCGGGATGCGGCCGTAGGTGTCGAGGAGCAGCGCAGCGACGTCCACGGGATGGAGTATGGCAGCGTCCTCGTAAGGTGCCGGGC
>JBKPAS010000048.1:0-3813 GCA_046744265.1 Actinomycetota bacterium | reverse complement strand
GGCTTGGGGCGGACCGCCGCCGGGTGCACCGGGCGGTTGGGGCGGACCACCGGGTGCGCCGGGGGCTTGGGGCGGACCGCCGCCGGGTGCACCGGGCGGTTGGGGAGCGCCGCCCGGTGCAGGCTGGCAGCAGCCGTGGCCCGGGCCGCCGCAGCCCGGGCCACCGCCGCGATCAGTGTGAGCCCGACCGGGTGAAGCGCCGGAGGGCGACGGGCACGCAGACGGCGATCAGCAGCAGGCACCACCCGACCATGGCGGCGACCGGGTGCTCGAGCTGCCACGAGCCGTGCGACTCGGTGCCCTGGCTGATCTGCCGCACGGCGGCGACCAGCGCCGAGATCGGGTCCCAGTGGGCGATGGCCCGGGGCACGGCCGCCATGCCCTCGATCGGCACGAACGTGCCGGCCAGGAACGCCAGCGGGAACAGGATGCCGAACCCGAGCCCCTGCACGGCGTCGGAGCTGCGCACAACCATGCCCAGCAGCACGCCGAACCACGTGAAGGCGAACAGCCCGAGCAGGATGAGCCCGGACAGCTGCACGACGCCCCAGGCGTCGAGGTCGGGCCGCCAGCCGAGCAGCAGGCCCAGGGGCACGACGATCGCCATGCCCAGAATCTGTTCGAGCATCTGCCCGATGACCTGGGCCGAGATCACCGACAGGCGGGTGACCGGCAGCGACCGGAACCGGTCGATCACCCCCGAGCTGAAGTCGGTGGCCGTGGCCGCCCCGGCGCCCATCACGCCGAAGGCGAGGCTCTGCCCGAGCAGGCCGGGCATCAGATAGTCCTGGTAGCGCATGCCCGGGACGTCGATCGCCGAGCCGAACACGTACAGGAACAGCAGCGTGAACATGATCGGCTGGAGCGTCACGTCGAGCAGGCGCTCGGGAACCCGCGGGACCGTCCGCAGGCTGCGCCCGACCAGCAGGCCCGTCTCGCGCAGGTAGCGGCGGAACGAGCCCGGCCGGGCGGGCAGGTCGGGTGCCGGCCAGGTGGTGCCCGGGGGGCGGGTGGCCGGCTCGGGTCGGGCGAGGGTGGCCATGGTGGCCGTGACGGTGCTCACGCTGCGGCTCCTGGCCGGTCGAAGGGATCGGTGTCGGGGCTGTCGGGGGAGTCGGGGGAGTCGGGCGACTCCGGTCGCTCGCCGGTGAGGGCGAGGAACGCGTCGTCGAGGGTCGGCCGGCGCAGCGCCATCTCGTCGATCGGCACGCCTGACTGGCGGACGGCGGCCGCGATGCGGGCGAGGTCGGCCGTCTCGTCGGGGGCCGGGACCGACACCAGGCGCTGCTCGCGGACCACGGTCAGCGGGAAGGCGCCGCCGAGCGACCCGACGAGCCGCTCGAAGCCGGCGGAGTCGACCGCGACGACGTCGACCCGCTGCTCGCCGATCTGCGACTTGAGCTCGCTGGCCGTGCCCGCCGTGACCGCCCGCCCGTGGTCGATGAGCACGATGCGGTCGGCGAGCACGTCGGCCTCCTCGAGGTACTGGGTCGTGAGGAGCAGCGTCACGCCGTCGGCGACCAGGTCGCGGATGGTGGACCAGACGACCTGGCGGCTGCGGGGGTCGAGGCCGGTCGTCGGCTCGTCGAGCACCAGCAGCTGGGGCCGGACCACGAGGCTGGCGGCCAGGTCGACCCGGCGGCGCTGGCCACCAGAGACGTTCTTGATCAGCTTGTCTCGGAACTCGCCGATGCCGAGCCGGTCGATGAGGTCGTCGACGGTGGTGGCGGCGGCCCGCCGGCCGTACCCGCGCAGGCGGGCCATGAGCACGAGGTTCTCGCGGGCGGTGAGGTTGTCGTCGAGGGCGGCGAACTGGCCGGTGAGCGACAGCTTGCTGCGCACCGCGTCGCCCTCGCGCAGCGCGTCGTGGCCGCACACGGTCACGGTGCCGGCGCTCGGCGCTTCAAGGGTCGCCAGCATGCGGACCGTCGTGGTCTTGCCGGCGCCGTTGGGGCCGAGCAGGGCGACCACGGTGCCGTAGGCGACGTCGAGGTCGAGGCGGTCGACGGCGACGAGGTCGCCGTAGCGCTTGGTCAGGCCGCGGGCCGAGACGGCCGGGGGTGTGCTCGTCATGCCGGGGTCGGTGCTTCCGGTCGTTCGGGTGGGGTTCCGTCGCGGGGTTCCGTCGCTAGAAACATACAGCGGCTGAATCTATACAGCCACTGGACACCTGTCGAGGTAAACTCGGTCACATGGCCCGAGACGGTGCGACCCGAGAGGAGGGGCTCCGCGACCGCAAGAAGCGGCTGCTGCGCGAGCGCATCTCCGATACGGCCACCCGCATGTTCCTCGAGCGTGGGTTCGACGAGGTCACCGTGAGCGAGATCGCGGCGGCCTGTGACGTGTCCGAGAAGACCGTCTTCAACTACTTCCCGACGAAGGAGTCGCTGCTCTTCGACCGCGAGGAGCAGATGGCCGCCCGCATCTCCGAGGCCGCGCGCGACCCGGGCAACGACGTCGCCCTGATCGACGCGGTCCTGGCCGTGCTCGACGAGGACATCGAGGAGATCTACCGCGACATCGGGTCGGCCGACGACCCCGCCCGCATGCTGACGATGGTGCGCCAGTTCTCGGCGCTGATCGAGCGCACGCCGGCGTTGGCGGCGGCCATGCAGGCGATGATGGAGCGCCTCACCGAGGTCGCGGCCGAGGCGCTGGCCGAGCGGGTCGGCGTCGACCCCGACGACCCCGAGCCGCAGATGGCCGCGCACATGGTCCTGGGCCTGTGGCGCACGCAGTACCGGGCCATGGAGCGGCACGCGGACGGGAACGCCAAGGTCGAGGACGTCCTGCGTGCCGTCCGCGAGGACATCCGTCGCGCGGCCAGCGTCGCCGATGCCGGCATGTCCGCGTTCAACCTCGTGGTCCGGCGCCCGGGCGGCGCGAGCGGGAAGGACCAGATCGTTCAGGCCGCCCAGGCGGCCGACCATGCCCGCCGGCAGCTTGTCGCCGCGGTCAAGCAGGCCCGCGACGGTTGGCGGCAGATCGTGGCCGACCTGCAGGAGCACCACCGGGTGGACGAGCACGGCCAGCAGACCCGGCGCGAGCAGATGCTGCGCCAGCGCGAGCTGCGCGAGGAGATCCGCGAGCGCCGCCGTGAGCTCCGCCAGCGGCAGGCCGAGCTGCGCCGACAACAGGCCGAGGTCAAGCGCGAGCAGCAGCAGGCCCAGGCCGAGCTGCGCCGGCAGCAGGCCGAGGCCCGCCGCCAGCAGGCCGAGGCGCGTTCCAAGCCCGGCGGCTGAGCGCGTCGCCTAATTGGCGTGGAGGTCGGCGTTGAGTTCGACCCGGCCGCCGGTGCGGGGGAGGACTTCGATGGCGCCCGTGGTCGAGTTCCGCCGGAACAGCAGGCCGTCCTGCCCGCTGACGTCCAGCGCCTTGACGACGGTGCCGTCGGGCAGCGTGACCCGCGAGCCGGCGGTCACGTAGAGACCGGCCTCGACGACACAATCGTCGCCCAGCGAGATGCCGATGCCGCCATTGGCGCCGATGAGGCACCGCTTGCCGACCCGGATCACCTCCTTGCCGCCGCCCGACAGCGTGCCCATGATCGAGGCACCGCCGCCCACGTCCGAGCCGTCGTCGACCACAACGCCGGCGCTGATGCGGCCCTCGACCATCGACGTGCCGAGCGTGCCGGCGTTGAAGTTCACGAAGCCCTCGTGCATGACCGTGGTGCCGCTGGCGAGGTGGGCGCCCAGCCGGACCCGGTCGGCGTCCGCGACGCGGACCCCGCTCGGGACCACGTAGTCGGTCATGCGGGGGAACTTGTCGAGGCCGAAGACCTGCAGCGCGATGCCGGCGGCCCGGTGGGCG
>JBKPAS010000011.1:0-7821 GCA_046744265.1 Actinomycetota bacterium | reverse complement strand
GCCCCGGGCGGCCGCCTCGCGCCACGCCGCCGGGACGTGCTCGACCACCCACGCCCGGGTGGCCGCCGCGGCCTCGGCGGCCGACGACTCGGGCGTGATCGCCACGAGGTCCGACCCGACGTCGGCCGAGGTCATCTCAGCGGCCTCCGAACTTCGGGGTGCGCTTGTCCTTGAACGCGGCCAGGCCCTCGCGGAAATCCTCGCTGCGCGACGACAGCTCGAGGCCCAGCGCCTCGTTGTGCAGCTGCACGTCGAGCGTCTCGGTCTGGCCGGTCAGCAGCAGCCACTTGGTCAGGCCCAGCGCCACGGTCGGCCCGCTGGCCAGCCGCTCGGTCAGGGCGTCGACCTCGCCGTCGAGCTGGACCGGCGGGACCGCCCGGTGGATCACGCCCCACTCCGCGGCCTCGGCGCCGTCGAGCGGCCGGCCGAGCAGCAGCAGCTCGCGGGCCCGGACCAGGCCGACCAGCCGGGGCAGCAGCCAGGTGGCGCCCGAGTCGGGCGTGAAGCCCCGCTCGGCGAACGGCTCCCAGAACCGGGCGTCGGTCGCGGCCACCGTGAAGTCGGCCGCCAGGGCCAAGTGGAAGCCGATGCCGGCCGCCCAACCCTGGACCCGGCAGATCACCGGCGTCTGCACCGACAGGACCAGCGGGATCAGCCGGTGCGCCTGGGACGGCAGCCGCCGCTGGATGCTGCCGACCCGAGGCCGGGGCGCCCCCGGCGCGTTGCGGGCCACGATGTCGGCCCCGCCGCAGAAGTCGTCGCCGGCGCCGGACAGCACGATGGCCCGGACGGCCTCGTCCCGCCCGGCGGTGTCGATGGCGTCGATCAGGCCGGCCGTCATCGCGTCGTCCAGTGCGTTGCGCTTGGCCGGCCGGTCCAGCGTGAGCCGCAGCACCGGCCCGTCCGGCTCGACCCGGAGCCCCTCGACCGAGCGGTAGCTCACCGCCCCTGAGCCCCCCATGCGGCCCCGTCGGCGAAGCCGGCGGCGATGGCGTCGAGCGCGGACTGCAAGCCGGTGGCGCCACCCGGTGGGTCGGGCAGGCGCACCGGCCCGTGCTCGCGGCTCGGCAGCAGGATCGTGGCGTGCCCCGGCGTCGTGACCTCGCCCCGCTGGTTCTCGGCGACCAGGTCGAGGTCGACCGCCGGCCGGTCGCCCTCAGCGAGGTGCTTCCGCACGACCGTGCCCCGCAGCCACTGCGTGTCGCCCATGTAGTTGAAGCGGCGGAACTCGCAGTCGAGCTTCCACAACCAGGCGTCGTCGCCCATCCAGTCGGTGCACAGGTGGATGAGCCAGTTCTCGCGCATGCGCCCGTAGTCGAACGTCGCGGGGTTCCCCGACCGGCGGGCGAACTCGGGGTCCCAGTGCACCCGTTGCATCACGTCGGGCACGTTCTGCGGGTCGCGGTGGAAGAACCGGGGGATGCGCCGCCGGTTCGCCGCCCCCAGCCGCAGCGGCGCAACCGCGTACAGGCCCATGCCCATGCCGACGTGCCAGCAGACGATGTCGGTCACCGTCAGGGGGCCCTTGACCAGGGGACCGACGGCGTCGCCCTCGGACACGTCCTCCCACCACCGGGGCTCGGCGCCCCGCGGCCGCTCGGACGCGTACTGCGCCTCGATCTCCGCGATCTGCTCGTCGCTGTAGGGGTCGAGCGACACGTCGTCGTACTTCTTGCGCTCGCGGGCCTTGGTCCGCTCGGTGCGAATCATGAGCCGGTACTGCGCCGACAGCAGCGGCCCGTCGGCCGCCCGGAACACCTGGCCCGCCCACTCGTGCACCGCCCGCTCGGCGAACTCGCTGGGCTTGTCGAGCACCCCGACCAGGGCGTTCCGCCGCAGGACCCGCATGCCGGGCCGCAGCGGCGCCCACCACTCGCGGGCGCTGGCCGAGTAGAACGCGTGCACACCCCGCAGCGGGTCGCCCTTCATCAGCTCGCGCTGCTCGGGCGCCACGTCGGTCACCTCGTCCTCGCCGACGAGCGTGTCGCCGCCGACGAGCGCCGGCGGCGCGATCGGCCCCTCCCATCGGGTGCCGGCGCCGTAATCGGGATCGCACCACAGCGGGTTGTCGTCGCCGTAGGCGTTGGCGACGTGGCGGAACACGTCGGTCGTGACCACGCGGTAGTGGGGCGGGGCGGTGTGCGGGTGCGGCACGCCGATGCGCTGACGGAGGCGCTCGATCGCCTCGTCGGTGATGCCCGGGCGCTCGGTCACGGGTGAAGAATATTTCATATTCAATCTCGACGACGAAATGCGCCGTCGACGATCTCGTGGAGCGAGTCGAGCGGCAGCCGCTCGCCGCCGTCGGCGTCGTCGGACACGATCGCCGGGTCGAGCAGCTGGTAGGTGGCGACGAGCCCGCTGAACAGGCGGGCGAGGACGTAGGGGTCGCCGTCGCGGATCTCGCCCTGGCGCTGGCCCCGCTCGAACACCCCGGCCTGGATGTCCATGGCCCGGGCGTAGTTGTCGTGGAGCGCCCGGTCGACCTGCTGGGGCGGCGTCGCGGCGAGGCTCGACGAGCGCAGGTAGAGCCGGCCGAAGTGCCGATGCTCGCGGAAGAACCCGACCTCGAAGTCGACCAGCCGGTGGATCTGCTCGAGCGGGCTCTCGGCGCTGCTCACCGCCGCCTCCATGCCCGGCAGGAACTCGGCGCCCCGGCGCAGGAAGACGTTGAGGTACAGGTCGTCCTTGTTCTGGAAGAACGAGTACACGGAGCCGACCGAGAACTCGGCGAGCTCGGCCACCTCTTTGAGCGTGGTCTCGTGGAAGCCCTTGTTGCCGAACACCTCTTCGGCGGCGTCGAGCAGCTGGGACCGGCTCAGGTCCTGGTGGTGCAGCCTGCGTTGCTCTCGGCGGCTGGCGGTTGCCCGTTGCATGTCTGGAATCCAGTCTCTCTCACAACTCGTCGAGGGGGCGGCGATCGCTCTCCTCGGGCTGGCGCCCGATGCGCAGCGGGCCGAGCGGCGCGTCGACGAGCAGCGAGCGGCGCCAGTCGGCGCCGAGGTCCAGCGTCGTCTTGCGCCAGTCGGCGAGAGGGCCGCTGCCGTCGGCGGCGGCGAACCACGCCTGCTCGACCTGGGCCCAGGTCGGCCAATCGGGCAGCGCCCACAGGGCCAGGGCCTCCGAGTCGTTGACCATCGCCACACGGAAGGCGCCCACGACCTCGGACCCCAGCTCGGCCATGGCGGGGACGGCCTGGTCGGCCAGCGCGGCGAGCAGCTCGGGTGATCGCCCCGGCGGCACCGTGATCAGCTCGTGGGCGTAGAGCACACCCCGCACACCGTCCGCGATGAGCTGGTCGATCGGGCTCGTCCACGGCTCGGGGACCATGATGCGGTCGACCCCGCCCCGCCGCAGCGAGGCCGCCACCGACCACCACTCGACCAGCGACGGGTCCTGCATGCCCGAGCCCACCAGCTCGTGGCTGAAGTTGTCGACGAGCCCGTCCCACCCGTCGAGCTCCCACATGTTGACGACCTCGGGCCAACGGCCGGTCGAGCCCACGGTGGCCCACACGCCGAAGCACAGCTGGTTGCGCTCGGCGCGGGCGACCGGACACCAGTTGGCCGTCATGTGGTGCATGTAGCGGGCGCGGTTGTGCCCGATGATGTCGATGAACTCGTGGATGTAGACCTTGGTGTTCACCGACTGCTCACGCGTTGGACGGCCATTCGGGCCGGTGGTAGCCGTCGAAGCGCAGGTCGCCGCCCCGTAGCTCGCGGATGGTGAGGAAGTCGCCCTTGTAGCCCTTGTGGTCCCACGGGCCGAACTGGATGTATGTGGCGGGGCCGCCGTTGGTCGCCGGCATCCAGCGGATGCGCTCGATGCCCTGCTTCACGTAGCCGGGCGCGGGGATCGCCGCGTTGGCGATGCCGTGGATGGCCACGCGGGCCGTGTCGTAGGCCAGCGCGACGACGACGTTGCGCGTCGGGCGCCCGAACCGCTTCTCGAACCGGGCGACCATCGCGTTGTAGTTGGGGCTGGCGCCGTCTTCGCCCAGCTGGTCGACCCCGTGCCAGCCCTCGAGGCCCTGGGCCCACTTGTTCGAGTTGGAATAGAACATGAACGCGGTGCCCATGACGCGGGGCGGGTCCCAGCCGAGCTGCTGGAACGCCGACGCGAAGTGGAACGTGGCGTAGCCGTAGCCGCCGTAATAGATGCCCTCGGTGCCGGCCTCGCGCATGGCCGCCAGGTCGTCGACGAGGTTGCGGGGGTTGGGCTCGAGCTTGACCTCGCGGGTGATGGCCAGGCCGAGCTGCAGGGCCGTCTCGCGGAAGTACTCGGCGTAGTCGCGCCCCGACGAGCCCTGCTCCCAGAACAGCCCGACCTTCCGCAGGCCCCGCTGGTACAGCCACTGGGCGCACATGGTTCCCTCGGTCGGAATGTCACCGTTCGCCACGGTGAAGCAGTACTCGGACGCGAACTTGTGGGCCCCCGTCCAGCCGATGCACGCGACGCCCAGCTCGTTGGCCGTGTCCTGCAGCACGAGCGAGTTGTCGGAGATCATCGGGCCCAGCACGACCACGCAGCCCTGCTCGACGAGCCAGCGGTAGCCCTCGATCACCTTGCGGTAGTTCTCGCGGGGCAGGCCGCGGGCGTCCGCGATCACGAGCTGCACTGGTCCGCGGGTGAAGACGCCCTCGTTCAGCGCGTCCTCGATGGCGAGGATCGTCGGGTCGATCCAGTCGGCCAGCAGCTGGTTGAGGTCCATGTCGATGAGGACGCCGATCTTGACCGGCTCCCAGGGGTCGCCCTGCGTCTGCACCCCGCCGGTCGGCGGGTAGGTCGTGATGCCCTGGACCGCCACGTCGGACGCCGAGCCCCCGCCCTCGTACCAGGCACCGCCCTCGCCGCCCTCGCCCTCGAGGTACGCCCGCGTGCCGTGGGTGACCGAGCTGACCGCCCGGTCGGGCTGGGCGATGCCCAGGTCGACCGGCTCGGGAAACATCCGCTCGGCGTACTCGTGACCGTCGGCCATGACCCCTCCCCCTGGCGAACGCGCTATTCGATTCATTGAACTATAGTTCACAGTCGAGGGACGATGTTCTCAGGGGGTTCGCCATGCAGGCCGAAGACCTGATCCTGGTCAGCGTCGACGATCATCTCGTCGAGCCGCCGACTCTGTTCGACGGTCACATCCCGGAGCGGTACCGCGACCAGGCGCCCAAGGTCGTCCGCAACGACGACGGGTCCGACGTGTGGGTGTTCAACGGCTCGGTCATCCCCAACATCGGGCTGAACGCGGTCGCCGGCCGCCCGAAGGAGGAGTACGGCATCGAGCCGACGGCGTTCGACGAGATCCGGCTCGGCACGTGGGACATCCACGAGCGCATCAAGGACATGAACGCCGGCGGGATGCTGGGGTCGATGTGCTTCCCGTCGTTCCCCGGGTTCAGCGGCCGGCTGTTCGCGGCAGCCGACGACAAGGACCTGGCGCTCGCCGTGATCCGGGCCTACAACGACTGGCACGTCGACGAGTGGTGCGGCTCGTACCCCGGGCGGTTCATCCCGATGGGCCTGCCCGTGCTGTGGGACCCCGAGCTGGCGGGCGAGGAGGTCCGCCGGCTGGCGGCCAAGGGCGTCCACTCGGTGACGTTCACCGAGAACCCGGCCACGCTCGGTTACCCGAGCTTCCACTCCGACCACTGGGACCCGCTGTGGCGGGCCTGCGTCGACGAGGGCGTGGTCGTGTCGATCCACCTCGGATCGTCGGGCCAGCTGGCCGTGACCGCCGCCGACGCCCCGGTCGACGTGATGATCACGCTCCAGCCCATGAACATCTGCCAGGCCGCGGCCGACCTGCTGTGGTCACGGGTGCTGAAGGAGTTCCCCGGCATCCGCATCGCCCTGTCCGAGGGCGGCACGGGGTGGATCCCCTACTTCCTCGACCGGCTCGACCGCACATACGACATGCACCACCTGTGGACGGGTCAGGACTTCGGCGGGCGCCTGCCGAGCGAGGTGTTCCGCGAGCACTTCCTGACGTGCTTCATCGCCGACCCGGTCGGCATCCGGCTCCGCCATGACATCGGGCTCGACAACATCGCCTGGGAGTGCGACTACCCGCACTCCGACTCGTCGTGGCCGACGGCCCCCGAGGAGCTGGCCGAGGTGGCCGGCAAGGCCGGCGTCCCCGACGACGAGCTGGCCAAGATCGGCTTCGAGAACGCCATGCGCTGGTACAGCTACGACCCGTTCGCCCACCGGGCGCGGTCCGACTGCACGGTCCGGGCCCTACGCGCCGAGGCCGCGGGCCACGACGTGTCGATCCGCCCGCACGACAAGGGCCGGTTCGAGCGCACGCACAAGGGCGTCGACCTCGGCAAGCTGGCCGCCAAGGCGACGGCCTGAGCGGACGCTCGGCCGGTCGGGCGCCTCGGCCTCAGCCGGTCGGGCAGCCCCAGCGGTCGTCGACGGCCGGCGCGCCCGTGGTGGTGTCGTCGGGCGCCGGGAACGGCGACCGGAATGTGAACGCCTCTTGTGACGGGCCGTCGCGGCGCAGGCGGGCGAGCCTGTCCTTCGCCTCGGCCGCCGAGGGGCGGTGGCCCGCCGGCACCCACCACAGCACGATGAACGCCTCGGCCATCCGCTCGAAGAACTCGCGCCGGCGCCGCATCACGGCCAGGTGGTCGGACCGGTAGACGAAGTCGGCGAGCGCCTCGAGCGACTCCCACACGCTCATGTTGACGATCATCATGTCGTCGTCGAACGGCCGGATGGCGGTGGCGTCACCGTCCTCGGTCTGCAGCCGCCAGACGAAGCCCGGCGCGCCGTCGGCCAGGGCGTTGATCGGCTCGAGCGCCTCGACGAAGGGGGCGAGCTGCGGCGACTCGAGCGGCGCCAGCAGCCGGCCGATGTTCAACTGGGCGAGGTGGAAGCCGGGCATGCCCCGCACGGTAGGCGGTCCGATGGGGCGGCGGCCCGCGCCTATCGGCGGTCGTAGGCGATGCCGGACTTCTCGGCGTCCCAGGCGTCGCTGGGGCCCTCGGCCCGCAGGTCACGCTTGAGGACCCGCCCGACGGGGCTGCGGGGCAGCTCCGCCCGGAACTCGATGTAGCGCGGCAGGGCGAAGTACGGCAGCTCATCGATGCACCACCGGAACAGCTCGTCCTCGGTGAGGGTGGCGCCGTCGGCCAGCGTGGCGGTGATCTTGAGGTCGTCCTCGGTGAGATCGCTGGGCACGGCGTGCACGGCCACGTCGGCCAGCGCCCCGTGTCCCATGAGGATGCGCTCGACCTCGAAGCTCGAGATGTTCTCGCCGCGTCGCCGCAGGTAGTCGGCCTTCCGGTCGACGAAGTAGAGGAAGCCGTCCGCGTCGATGCGCCCGACGTCGCCCGTGTGGTACCACCAGTTCCGGCTCGTCTCGACGGTGGCCTCGGGCCGGCCCCAGTACCCCTCGAACATGATGTGCGGCCGTTTCGGCCTGATGACGATCTCGCCGTCGGTGCCCCGCGGTAGCTCGTTGTCGTCGTCGTCGAAGGTGCGCACGTCGAAGTACTCGTCATTGACGACGCCGGCGGCGTTGGGCCGGTTGATCACGCCGGGCGGTTGCCAGGAGATCAGGCTGGCCTCGGTCACGCCGTAGGCGCCGCTGAACGTGGCGACCCCGAACCGCTCCTTGAGGACCTGGTCGACCTCGACCGGAAGCGGCGCGGCGCCGATCAGCCGCAGCGTGGTGTTGGCCTCCGGGGCGCCGGAGCGGGGCATCTCCGGCCGGTCGACGTCGTGGGCCAGCAGGTACGCCATGGTCCCGAGCGTGGACGTGACCGTGGCGCCGGTCCGGTTCATCTCCGGCCAGAAGCGGGACACGGAGAACCGCTG
>JBKPAS010000119.1:0-2133 GCA_046744265.1 Actinomycetota bacterium | reverse complement strand
TCCTCCACCTGATCGCAACCGGCCAGCGGCGCGGGGCCGAGGTGTTCGCCTCGGACCTGATCGCCGCCCTCCACGCCCCTGACCTGGACCAGCGGGTCGCGGTGCTGCACGGCGACCCGCCATGGGCCGTCGGGTTCGGCGTGCCCGTCGCCGCCCTGCGGGCCCGGCCGGGGCCGCTGCACCCCGGGGCGGTGGCCGGCCTGCGCCGGCTGCTGCGGGACTGGCGGCCCGACCTGGTCACCGCCCACGGCGGCGAGCCGCTGAAGTACGCCGCCCTGGCCAGGTTGGGCGGGCGCCTCCCGATCGTCTACCGGCGCATCGGCTCGGTCTCGTGGCTGTCCAGCGGCTCCCGCCGCGCTCTGTACGGGTGGCTGGTCCGCCGCGCCGACCGGGTGGTGGCGGTCGCCGGATCGGTCCGGGACGAGACCGTGGCCGCCTTCGGCCTGGACCAGGGCCGGGTGGTCACCATTCCCAACGGTGCCGACCCCCGGCGGGTGGCGCCACAGCGGGGCCGGGCCGCCACCAGGGCCGTCCTCGGGGTCACCTCGGACGCGGCCGTCGTCCTGTCGCTCGGCGCCCTGACCTGGGAGAAGGACCCGCTCGGGCAGCTGGAGGTGACCGCGCCGCTGCTGGTCCGCCACCCAGGGATGGTGCACCTGTTCGCTGGGGCGGGGCCGCTCCGGGCCGAGCTGGAGACGGCCACCGCGGGCGCCGGCCTGGCCGGGCGGGTGCTGGTGCTGGGCAGCCGCGGCGACGTCGGCGACCTGCTGGCCGCCAGCGACCTGCTGCTGTTCGCCAGCCGCACCGAGGGCATGCCGGCCAGCTTGATCGAGGCCGGGATGGCCGGGCTGCCGGTGGCCGGGACGACCCTCCCGGGGATCCCCGAGGTGGTCGAGCACGGCACCACCGGCCTGCTCGTCCCCCCCGGCGACCGGGAGAACCTGCGCGGGGCGGTCGAGCGGCTGCTGGCCGACCGGACGCTGCGGGCCGCCATGGGCGCCGCCGCCCGCGACCGCTGCCTGGCCCGCCACGGCATCGCCGGCATCGCCGCCGCCTACCGCGAGGTCTACGAGGAGGTCGTGGCGGCATGCCCGGTGTCCTGATCGTCATCAAGGGCCTCGGCCGCGGCGGGGCCGAGCAGCTGCTGCTGAGCGGCGTCCCCTATCTGGACACCGCGAGCTACCGCTACCAGTTCGCCTACCTGCTGCCCTGGAAGGACAGCCTGGTCCCCGAGCTCACCGGGGCCGGGTTCCCCGTCCACTGCCTTGAGGGGGCCAGGGGGGCCGGCTGGGCCGGCCGGCTGCGCAACCTGGTCCGGGCCGAGGGCATCGGTCTGGTCCACGTCCACTCGCCGGTGGCGGCGGCCGGCGTGCGGGCGGTGGCCGGGCGCCGCACCCGGGTCGTCTACACCGAGCACAACCTGTGGGGCCGCTACCACCCGGCCACCTGGGCGGCCAACCTGGTCACCTTCCCCCGCAACGACCACGTCTTCGCCGTGTCCGAGACGGTGCGCCAGTCGATCCGCTACCCGGGCCCGCTGCGCCGGCTGCCCATGCCCCCGCTCGAGACCCTGCACCACGGCCTCGACCCGGCGGCGCTGCCCCCTCCGTTCCACCGGGGGGCCGGCCACGAGCCGCCCGGACCCCCCGGCCGCGACGGCATCCGGGCCGAGCTGGGCATCCCCGAGGACGCGCCGGTGGTCGGGCATGTTGGCAACTTCAAGGCGGCCAAGGACCACGCCACCCTCCTGCGGGCGGCCGCCCTGCTCCGCCAGGCGGTCCCGTCGGTGCGCTTCGTGCTGGTCGGGCAGGGGCCGCTGGAGGCCGAGACCCGGCGGCTGGCCGGCCAGCTCGGCCTCGGCCAGACGGTGGTGTTCGCCGGCTTCCGCACCGACGCCACCCGGCTGATGGCCGGCTTCGACGCCTTCGCCCTGTCCTCGACCTACGAGGGCCTGCCCATCGCCCTGATCGAGGCCATGGCCGTCGGCTGCCCGGCGGTGGTGACCCGGGTCGGCGGTACCCCCGAGGTGGTGGCCGACGGCGTCAACGGCTACCTGGTGCCCCCGCGCGACCCGGCCGCCCTGGCCGCCGGGCTGGCCCGCCTGCTCGGCGACCGGGCCCTGCGGGACGGCCT
>JBKPAS010000054.1:0-3465 GCA_046744265.1 Actinomycetota bacterium | reverse complement strand
CGGCCGTCCGGCGCCATCGCCGAGCTGCGGCGGGAGGTCGACGCCAGGCGCGCCGCCGGCCTGCCGGCCGACCACCCGAAGGTCCGGCTGCTCGAGCGCGAGATCGCCGCCCTGGAGGACGACACCGCCGCCACGTCGGTCCCCGACCCGGGCCGGGGTGCCCCCGGCGCCGGTGGGCAAGCGACGACACCCGGGCAGGCCGCGCGGCTGGAGGAGCAGGGCGACGCCGGCACCGACGACGCCGAGTCCGGCATGGTCGAGTGCGAGCCCGTGCCGCTGGCCCTGAGCGCCCGGGAGGCCGACAACGCGGTGGCGTGCGCGAGCGTGCCCCAGCCCGACGGGACGGCCCGGTACCTGGCCGTCGAGCCCGACGGCACCGTCCACGTGGTGGCGTTCGGGCACGGGGGCCACGTCAGGCGGCTCCCCGACCGCGAGCTGCCGCCCGGCGCGGCGGCGCGCAGCGTCCGGCTGGTGCCCGAGGACGACGGCGAGGTGACGGTCGAGTTCTCCGGCGGCGCCGCCGTGGGTCGGCTCGACCTCGGCTGACGGCCGGCATCGCACGCCGGACGAACGGCATAACCTGCGGCGCGTGGAGACGTTCGACGCGACGATCGCCGAGGGGCCGCGGGGCGGCGCCTACGTCCCGGTGCCGCCCGACGTGGTCGCCGCGCTCGGCGGCAAGGGGCGCATACCCGTCCACGCCACCTTCGACGGCGTCGCCTACCAGGGGTCGGTCGTCTCGATGGGCGGGGAGAAGGTCATCGGTCTGCAGAAGGCGATCCAGGCCGAGGTCGGCCTGCGGCCCGAACCCGAGGGTGGGCGGCGGGCCCGGCGGGTCAGAACTCGGCGAGCTTGTCGACCAGCGTGGCGAGCCTGATCTCGGGGCGGGCGCCTGTGTGGCTGATGACCTCGGACGCCGCCAGGCCGCCGAGCCGCCCGCACTCGGGCAGCGGCCACCCGGTCGTGTAGCCGTAGAGCACGCCGGCGGCGTACAGGTCCCCGGCGCCGGTCGTGTCGACCACCCGGGTCGGGTAGCAGGGGATCTCGTGCGTCTCGGACCCCGAGACGATCACCGAGCCCTTATCCCCCATCGTGATGCAGCCGATGCCGACCTCGGCCCGGGCCCGCTCGACGGCGCCCTCGACGTCGTCGCACTGCCACAGGGCGCAGGCCTCGGCCTCGTTGGCGAACAGGATGTCGACCCGCTCGCGCACCAGCGGCAGGAAGTCGTCGTGATGGCGCTCGACACAGAACACGTCGGACAGCGACAGCGCCACCTTGCGGCCGGCGTCGGTGGCGATCTTGGACGCCAGCCAGTAGGCCTCCTTGGGCTCGGGCCGGTCGAACAGGTAGCCCTCGAGCAGCGTGACCTTCGCGCCCCGGACGAGGTCGACGTCGACGTCGCCCGGCCCGAAGAACGCGGAGGCGCCGAGGTAGGTGTTCATCGTCCGCTGGCCGTCGGCGGTGATCACGATCAGGCTGCGGCCGGTCGGCGGGCCGTCGGTCGCCGGCTTCGTGCGGTAGGTCACCCCCTGCGAGCGCAGGTCGTGGCCGAACACCGTACCGAGCTGGTCCTCGAAGACCCGACCCATGTAGGCAGCCCGGCCCCCGAAGCTGGCCACGCCGGCCATCGAGTTGGCGACCGACCCGCCGGACATCTCGATGCCGGGCCCCATGGCGCCGTACAGATGCTCGGCGCGCTCGGTGTCGATGAGCGTCATCGCGCCCCGGACCAGCCCGTGTTGCTCGACGAAGTCGTCGTCCTCGTGGGACAGGACGTCGACGAGCGCGTTGCCGATGCCGACGACGTCGACGGTGGGCTCCTCAGCGGTCATTCGCCACACGCTAGTGGGAGCCGGTCGGAGCGGACGACCGCGTGTCCGACCCGGTGGCCGCCGGTAGCGTGGCGCTCCGTGCCCGATGCGATCACCCTCGACGAGCAGGCCGCCGACAACCCCTACCGGCTGCCCCGCACGGTCCGGCCCCGGCGCTACGAGCTGACCCTCGAGCCCGACCTCGACACCGCCACGTTCGCGGGCGAGGAGACGATCGAGATCGCGGTCGTCGAGCCGACCGCCGAGATCGTCCTCAACGCGGCCGAGATCGAGATCGACGAGGCGTCGCTCGCCCTGCCCGGCAAGAGCAAGCCGGCCATCCTCACCCTGTCGCATGACGACGAGGCCGAGCGGGTCACGCTGCACCTCGACCAGCAGCTGCCGGCCGGCCCGGCCACGGTCCACCTGCGGTTCCGGGGCGTGCTCAACGACAAGCTGCGGGGGTTCTACCGGTCGACGTTCACCGACGAGTCGGGCAACGAGCGGGTCCTGGCCACGACGCAGATGGAGGCCACCGACGCCCGCCGCGCCTTCCCTTGCTGGGACGAGCCCGACGCCAAGGCCGTGTACGCGGTCACACTCGTGGTGCGTGAGAACCTGCTCGCCGTGTCGAACGCGGCCGAGGTCGACCGCAGCCCGGTCGCGGGCAAACCCGGCAAGGTGGCGGTCCGGTTCGCCGACACCATGCCCATGTCCACCTACCTGGTGGCGTTCGTGGTCGGCCCGCTGGTGGCCACCGAGCCGGTCCTCGTCGACGGCAAGCCGCTGCGCATCGTGTGCCCGGTCGGCAAGGAGCACCTGGCCGCCTACGCCCTCGAGGTCGGTGCCTTCGCGCTGCGGTTCTTCAGCGACTGGTTCGGCATCGTCTACCCGGGGGACAAGCTGGATCTGGTGGCGATCCCCGACTTCGCGTTCGGGGCGATGGAGAACCTGGGCTGCGTCACGTTCCGCGAGCGCTACCTGCTGATCGACCCCGAGACCGCCACGCAGGCCGAGCGCCAGGCGGTGGTCGACGTCATCGCCCACGAGATCGCCCACATGTGGTTCGGCGACCTCGTGACCATGAAGTGGTGGAACGGCATCTGGCTGAACGAGGCCTTCGCCACGTTCATGGAGATGACCTGCACCGATGCCTTCCGGCCCGACTGGCAGCGGTGGGTGGACTTCGGCCTGTCGCGCTCGGCGGCCTTCGACACCGACGCGCTCAGCTCGACCCGGCCGGTCGAGTACCCGGTCGTGTCGCCCCGCGACGCCGAGGGGATGTTCGACATCCTCACCTACGAGAAGGGCGCCTCGGTGGTCCGCATGCTCGAGCAGTATCTGGGGGCCGACCGGTTCCGGGCCGGCATCCGGCGGTACATGGCCCGCCACCAGTTCGGGAACACCGAGACCTCCGACCTGTGGGACGCGCTCGAGGAGGAGACCGGCGAGCCCGTCCGGCGCATCGCCGAGAGCTGGATCTTCCAGGGCGGCTTCCCCGAGGTGGCCGTGTCGTCGCTCGACGGGTCGGGCCTGCGGTTCAGCCAACGGCAGTTCGGCTACGGCGCTGGCGAGGTCTCGGGCGTCGGCCCGGGCACGGGTGCTGGCCCAGGCTCGGGCCGGGGTGATGGCTCCGAGGCCCGGTGGGCCG
>JBKPAS010000012.1:0-6095 GCA_046744265.1 Actinomycetota bacterium | reverse complement strand
CGCCCGAGCCGGCCGCCGAGTCGCTGGTCGTGACGTTCGAGGACGGCACGTCCGACGCCGAGGTGGAGGACACGGTCGACGACGCGGGCGCCACCGTGGCCGAGGAGGTCCCCGGCACCGAGGTCGTCGAGGTCGACACGTCAGGCGCCGACCAGCAGGACGTCGCCGACGAGCTGCAGGACGACCCGGCGGTCGAGGCCGTCGAGCCCAACCTCGAGCGCCGGGCCAGCGACGTCGCCCTGCCGGCGAGTGCCGCGACCCCGGCCCGGGCCGCCCGCACGCCCAGCGACCCCGAGCTGGGCGCCCAGCAGCCGTACATCGACACGATCGGCCTGCCCACCGCCTGGGACGTCGCCGACACCGGGGCGGACGCGACCGTCGCCGTGCTCGACACCGGCATCGACGCCGACCACCCCGAGCTGGCCGGCGCGCTCGTCCCCGGCTTCGACGCCGTGCACGAGGACTCGGTGCCCGAGGACGACAACGGCCACGGCACGGAGGTCGCCGGCGTGGTCGGCGCCGCGACCGGCAACGGCGCCGGCATCGCCGGGGTCGCCTGGAACGCCAAGATCATGCCGGTCAAGGTGCTCGGCGCCAACGGCGTGGGCACCGACGTCGACATCGCCCAGGGCATCATCTGGGCGGCCGACCACGGCGCCGACGTGATCAACCTGTCGCTGGGCGGGCCGGGGGCGAGCACGGCCATCGACATCGCGGTCCAGCACGCGCAGGACAAGGACGCGATCGTCGTGGCCGCGGCGGGCAACGAGAGCTCGCCCGCGCTCCACTACCCCGCCGGCGCCCCGGGCGTGCTGGGCGTCACCGCCACCGACGCGGCCGGGCACTTCGCCTGGTTCTCGAACCACGGGCCGTGGGTGATGCTGGCCGCCCCGGGCATCGACATCCGCACGACGGCCAGCACGGCCGACGCCAGCGGCGCCCTGACGACCGCGTCCGGCACCTCGTTCTCGTCGCCGATCGTGGCCGGTGTCGCCGCGCTGCTGCGCGAGCGCCATCCGGCCTGGGGCTGGGACTCGGTGGCCTGGGAGATCGTCCGCACCGCCCGCGACGGCGGACCGGCCGGCATCGACGACTCGTACGGCTACGGCATCGTCGACGCCGCCGCGGCCCTCGGCGTCGGCCCGCGCAGCCCCGACGCGCACCCCGACCTCACCGGCGACGCGGGCAACCTGCCCACTGCGGCCCGCTCGATCGCCGTCGGCACGCCCGCCCAGGAGACCCTCGGCTACGAGACCGACGAGGACTGGTTCACGTTCACGGGCACGACCGGCGACTACACGGTCACCGTGACGCCGCCGCCGGCCTCCGACACCCTGCGGGCCGACGAGCTCGACCCCGTCCTCGAGCTCTACCGCGACGGCGGCGGGCTGGTCGCGAGCGCCGACAACGGGTTCGAAGGCGACGCCGAGACCGTCACCGCGACGCTCGACCTCGCCAGCTACCGGGTGCGCGTCGTCAACTACGGCGGATCGGCCGGTCCGGGGCCGTACACGGTGTCGGTCACCCAGGCGGGTGCGACCGGCGCGGTGAACCACGGCACGGGCGCGCCCTGGTTCACGAGCGTCACGCCCAGCCCGCACGCGACCGGGGTGCCGGTGAACGCGAACCTGCGCATCACCCTCGGCAGGACCCCGCAGGCCGGCACCGTGAACAGCGACACCGTGCTACTGGTCGACGGCCGCAGCGGCCTGATCGTCCCCACCGGGGTCAGCGGGAGCACCACGATCTCGGTCACCCCCCAGGTCGGGCTGCGGCCCGGGACGAGCTACCTGATGGTCGTGGCGGGCGTGCGCGACAGCGCGACCAGCACGTACGCACCGGTCGCGACGTTCCCGTTCACGACGGCGGCCGGGGCGGCCCCGACGTACACCGTGAACGCCACGTTCTCGCCGTTCGCGCTCGACATCGACGGCAACCGGTACAGCGACGCCTTCTGGTACGGGCCGGGCGACGCGCACGACTCGCTGTGGCTGTTCGATCCGCTCGGGCGCTTCGGCGTGTCCACCAACGTGCGGGGCACCTACATCCCGCTGGCGGGCGACTTCGACGGCAACGGCTACGACGACGTGTTCTGGTACGCGCCCGGCACGGCCGCGGACAGCATGTGGTACTCGGGGTCGGAGGGGAGCCGGTCGGCGAGCATGTCCGTGCGGGGCACCTACCGGCCGGTGGTCGGCGACTTCGACCGGAACGGCTGGGACGACATCCTCTGGTACGCGCCGGGCACCGCCGGCGACACGCTCTGGCTGTTCAGCCCGTTCAGCGTCACCAAGGTCGGGCGCACCGTCAACGGCGACTACAAGCCGCTGGGCGGCGACTACAACCGCGATGGCTACGGCGACATCCTCTGGTACTCGGCCACGTCCACGGACTCGCTCTGGGTCGGCGGGCCGTTGGGGCTGGTCAGCGCGCCGGCGCCCGCCATCACCGGCACCTGGAACGCCCGGGTGCTCGACACCAACGGCGACGGCTACGACGACATCTACTGGTACGCCTCGGGCAACCGGCTGCTGTGGCGGGGCGGGCCGAGCGGATTCTCGACGGCCCCGGCGACGGCCGTAGCCCGCGGCGCCCAGCCGCTGGCCGGCGACTTCACCGGCGACCTGCGCGACGACCTGCTCGCCTACGTGGCGGGCACCACGCCCGACCCGCTGCTGCTCGGGACGGACACGGGCCTCGGCTGACGCCAGACGCGTTCTCGGGAACTCAGCCGACCGTGAGGGCGGCGTCGACCAGCGCCTCCTGCTCCTGCACGTGGATCGTGTGGGAGCCGGTGGCCGGGCTGCCCGACTCGTAGCGGCTGACACGCCTCACCTCGTGCCGGTCGCCGAAGTGCTCGGCGAGCCGGTCCTGCGCGAACGCCCAGGCGCCCATGTTGGCCGGCTCCTCCTGCAGCCAGACGATCTCGCCGGCGTTGGGGTAGCCGGCGATCACCTCGGCCAGCCGCTCGTGCGGCCACGGGTAGAGCTGCTCGACCCGCACGACCGCCACGGGCGCCGGCCGCTGCTGGCGCTCGACCAGCACCTCCTGGCCGATCTTGCCCGCGCACAGCACGACCCGGCGCACGGCGTCGCGGTCATCGATACCGGGGTCGTCGAGGACCTCCTCGAAGCTGCCACGGGTCAGAGCCTCGATCCTCGACCGGGCCGGCCGGGCCCGCAGCAGCGACTTGGGCGTGAACACCACCAGCGGCTTGCGGATGTCGCGGTGCATCTGCCGGCGCAGCAGATGGAAGTACTGGGCGGCGGTCGTGGCGTTCGCGACCTGGATGTTGTCCTCCGCGCACTGGGTCAGGAACCGCTCGAGCCGAGCCGACGAGTGCTCGGCCCCCTGGCCCTCGTAGCCGTGGGGCAGCAGAAGGACGAGGCCCGAGGTCTGGACCCACTTGTCCTCCCCCGCGGCGATGAACTGGTCGACGACCACCTGGCCGCCGTTGATGAAGTCGCCGAACTGGGCCTCCCAGCAGACGAGTGCGTCCTTGTTGGCCACCGAGTAGCCGTACTCGAAGCCGAGGGCGGCGTACTCGGACAGCAGCGAGTCGTAGATCCAGAACTTGCCCTGGTCGGGGCTGAGGTGGGCCAGCGGCGCCCACTCCGTGCCGTCGGTATGGTCGACCAGCACGGCGTGGCGCTGGCTGAACGTGCCGCGGCGCGAGTCCTGCCCTGCGAGCCGGATGTCGGTGCCCTCGAGCAGCAGCGACCCGAACGCCAGCGCCTCGGCCGTGGCGAAGTCGACCTCGCCGGTCTCGTGGAACGTCTTGTTCCGCGTCTCCATCTGGCGGGCCAGCTTGGGGTGGACCTGGAAGTCGTCGGGCCAGGCGGTCAGCGACTGGAACACCCGCTCGAGCACCGGCCGCTCGACGCCGGTGGCGGCGTGGGGCACGACGCCCACCGCGGGCGGCGGCTCGGCGGCCCGGAGGTTGGCCGGCGGGGCCGACTGGCGGGTCTCGTCGAGCGCCTGCTGCAGCCGCTTCTGGAAGTCGTCGAGCGCCTGCTCGGCCTCGTCGAGCGACAGCTGCCCGCGCTTGACGAGCGACTCGGTGAACAGCTTCCGCACCGACCGCCGCTCGTCGATCTTGGCGTACATGAGCGGCTGCGTGTAGCTGGGGTCGTCGCCCTCGTTGTGCCCGTGGCGGCGGTAGCAGACCAGGTCGATGACGACGTCCTTGTGGAACCGCTGGCGGTAGGCGTAGGCCAGCCGGGCCACCCGCACGCAGGCCTCGGGGTCGTCGCCGTTGGCGTGGAAGATCGGCGCCTGGACGATCTTGCCGACGTCGGTGGCGTAGAACCCCGACCGGGCAGCCTCGGGCGTGGTCGTGAACCCGATCTGGTTGTTGATGACCACGTGGATCGTGCCGCCGACGCGGTAGCCCTTGATGTCGCTCATGTTGAGCGTCTCGGCCACCACGCCCTGGCCGGCGAACGCGGCGTCACCGTGCATGAGGATCGGCAGCACCGAGAACGCCTCGGGGTCGTTGATCTGGTCCTGCCGGGCCCGGGCCATGCCGACCACGACCGGGTCGACGGCCTCGAGGTGGCTGGGGTTGGCGGCCAGCTCGACCCGGATGTTGTTGCCCTTCCGGCTCTGGAACTTGCCGACCTGGCCCAGGTGGTACTTCACGTCGCCCGTGCCCTGGACGGCGTCGGGGTCGAGCGTGCCCTCGAACTCCTTGAACAGCTGGTCGTACGACTTGCCGACGATGTTGGCGAGCACGTTGAGGCGGCCCCGGTGGGCCATGCCCATCACCACGCCGTCGAGCCTGTCGTCGGCCGCGCCCTCGAGCACGGCGTCGAGGATCGGGATGAGGCTCTCGCCCCCTTCGATGCCGAACCGCTTCTGGCCCAGCCACTTGGTGCCGAGGAACTTCTCGAACGCCTCGGCCGCGTTCAGCCGCTCGAGGATGTGCCGCTGGTCGTCGCTGTCGAGCTCGGCCGAGACGCCCTCGACCTGCGACTGGATCCAGTGCTGCTCGTCGAGGTCCTGGATGTGCATGTACTCGATGCCCGCCGTGCGGCAGTAGGCGTCGCGCAGCACGCGCAGGATCTCGGACAGACGCATCTTGTCCTCGCCGACGAGGTCACCCGTGAGGAACTCGCGCTCGAGGTCCCAGATCGTGAGCCCGTAGGTCGCCGGGTCGAGCTCGGGCGCCATCCGCGGTTCCTTCCACCGCAGCGGGTCGAGGTCGGCGATGAGGTGCCCGCGCACCCGGTAGACCCGGATGAGCGTGGCCACGGCCATCTGCTTCTCGAGCCGGGTCAGCTCGCTGTCGACCGGGTTGACGTCGCGGCGCCACCGGATGGCCTCGTAGGGCACGTCGAGGCTGGCGAAGATCTCGTCGTAGAACCCGTCGGCGCCCAGCAGAAGCTCTTCGACCCGCTTGAGGAACAGGCCCGACTCGGCGCCCTGGATGATGCGGTGGTCGTAGGTCGACGTGACGGTCACGACCTTGGACGCGCCCAGGTCGGCCAGCATGAGCGGGTCGGCGCCGCGCCACTCGGCCGGGTAGTCGATCGCCCCGAGACCGACGATCACGCCCTGGCCGGGCATGAGCCGGGGGACCGACTGGACCGTGCCGATCGTGCCTGGGTTGGTGAGCGTCGCGTTGGCGCCGGCGAAGTCGTCGGGGCTCAGCTTGTTGGACCGGACCTTGCGGATCAGCTCTTCGTAACGGCCCCAGAAGCCCCGGAAGTCGAGCGTGTCGGCTTCGCGGATGACCGGGACCAGCAGCGTGCGGCTGCCGTCTGACTTCTCGACGTCGACCGCCAGGCCGAGGTTGACGTGCTCGTTGCGGACCACTCGGGGCTTGCGGTCGTCGCCGGCCGCGTACGTCGAGGCCATGATCGGCATCGCATCCGCGATCGCCCGGACCACCGCGTACCCGATGATGTGGGTGAAGCTGACCTTGCCGCCGCGGGTGCGGCCCAGGTAGCCGTTGACGACCCGGCGGTTGACCTCGAGCAGCTTGGCGGGGATGTCGCGGAAGCTGGTGGCCGTGGGGACCCGGAGGCTGGTCTCCATGTTCTCGACGATGCGGGCGGCCACGCCCCGCAGTGGATCGCCCGGCTGCTCGGCCT